>CAXREW010000305.1:0-14141 GCA_964229455.1 Flavobacteriaceae bacterium
GACGGCATACGCGATAACACTGCGTGACTGGAGTTCAGACGTGTGCTCTTCGATCTCGGTGACGTGTTCGTAGAGCCCAACGTACCGGTCAGTGACCTCATTGATAAAGGAGTCTGGCATATCCGGAACCGTTTGGCCTTCGAGGCCCATGAAATCATTCGCCATCAGCCATTCGCGGACGAATTCCTTGCTGAGTTGCTTCTGTTGCTCGCCTCGGTCTTGCCGCTCTTGGTAGCCTTCTGCAATGAAATACCGGGAGCTATCCGGCGTGTGGATCTCGTCGATCAAGAACAGCTTACCATCCCTCAATCCAAACTCGTACTTGGTGTCCACCAGAATCAATCCTTGTTCGCGGGCCATTTCAGTGCCGCGTTGGAACAGCGCCCGTGTCACCCGTTCGAGTTCGGCGTAAAGTTCTGCCGATACGATGCTGCGCTTCAGAATGTCTTCTTTGCTGATGTCTTCGTCGTGGCCTTCTTCCGCTTTCGTCGCCGGTGTAATGATGGGCTCCGGGAAGCGATCGTGTTCCTTCATGCCTTCGGGCAGGGCCTCTCCACACAGAACCCGCTTGCCCGACTTGTAGGTCCGCCAGGCATGGCCTGTCAAGTACCCCCGGATGACCATCTCGAGTCGGATGGGTTCACAGGCATGTCCGATCGTCACTTGCGGATGGGGCGTATCCACTTTCCATGTGGGGACGATGTCGGAAACGGCGTCGAGGAAGTAGCTAGCAATTCCATTGAGTACCTGGCCTTTAAAAGGAATGGGCTCAGGCAGGATGACATCAAACGCGCTGATGCGGTCGGAGACCACAGCGACCATCATGTCATTTGCAATGGAGTACATGTCGCGCACCTTTCCGTGATAGGCACGGGTCTGGGTGGGGAATTGAAAGCGCGACGCGTGAAGGGATTGGCTCATGCTTTGGAGGGTGGGGTTTCTTCGGACTTTTCAAACGCTTGGATGACGGCTTTGACCAATCGGTGTCGGATGACATCGGAACCGTCCAATTCGATGAACGAAATGCCATCAATATTGGGAAGCACGCGCTTTGCATACTTCAGCCCGGAGGCTTGCTTGTGGGGGAGGTCGATTTGCGAGGCATCGCCGGTGACGACAAATTTGGCCTCTTTGCCCATGCGGGTGAGGAACATCTTGATTTGAGCAACCGTGGTGTTCTGTGCTTCATCCAAAATCACAAAGGCCTTATCGAGCGTGCGTCCGCGCATGAAGGCAAGCGGCGCAATCTCGATGACGCCTTTTTCAAGGTAATCCGCCACCTTGTCGTACGGCAGCATGTCTATCAAGGCGTCATACAACGGTTGCAAGTAGGGATCCAGTTTTTCTTTCAAGTCGCCGGGCAAGAAACCAAGGTTTTCGCCGGCTTCAACGGCGGGTCGGGTCAGGATGATTTTCTTGACGCGTTTGTCCTTTAACGCTGCAACTGCCATGGCAACAGCGGTGTACGTCTTACCGGTGCCGGCAGGTCCGATGGCGAAGACCATGTCGTCTTTACGGATGGCATCAACCAAGCGCTGTTGGTTGCGGGTCCGAGCGCTGATGCGGTTGCCATTTGGACCGTAGACCAATGTGTCGTCCTTTTTGGATTGGGTCAACAACTGGGATTCGTCTGCACCGATGAGGCGGTGGATGTCGTCTTCGCCCAATGCGTTGTACCGCTCGATGTGCCAGAGGGCCATGCGCAGCACTTCATCAAACCGCCCCACATCTTCCGCCGCACCTTGAGCGAAAACGGTATCCCCGCGAGTGATTAGGTGCAACTTCGGAAACGCTGACTTGAGGATACGCCAATTGGTGTTTTCTGGCCCCAGCAGCAACAAGGGATTAACACCTTCGATGGATATCTCTTTCTTTTGCATGTGCGGACACAAAAATACGTTCCCCACCTTTGTAAAATGCCAATCGTGACCCTTACATCTGACTTTGGTTTGGATAGCCACTATACGGCCGTCATCAAAGGGGCACTGCACAAGCGTGTAGAGGATGTGCGGATCGTGGATATTTCACACCGCATCCGAAAATTCGATGCTGTGGAGGCTGCATTTGTGCTGCGATCGGTATACCGTGAATTTCCAGAGGGCAGCATACACTTGATTTGTGTTCGCAGTGCCGAAACGCCGGAGAGTCCGCACCGGCTGGTGCGGTTGGATGGGCACTACTTCATCGGAGCGGATACGGGTGTTTTCCGGCTGTTATCAGACAAACAGCCCGACGGCGTTTTCGACTTTTCGGGGCTGAATTTGGATGTGTCTGCACCCACCTTTCCCGAGCGTGAAGTCTTTGTCCCGGCTGCGGCCCACTTGGCGCGTGGAGGGAAGGAGGACTTGATTGGTCGCTCTACGGGAGGGCTCAAAGAAGCCCAGCCGCGCCGATTGAGTTACGACGAGGACACGTTGATTGGCCACGTGGTGTACATCGATGATTACGGCAACGTCATCACCAACATCAGCCGAACGGCGTTTAAGGAATTTGGAAAGGGGCGGCCTTTCGAAATACAGCTCCGCACCAGCCGAATGTCCATTCGAAAGGTATCCGATCACTACGAGGATGTGCAAGTAGGTAAAGAGGTGGCCGTGTTCAATTATGCTGGACTGCTCGAGATCGCCATGAACAACCACAGCGCCCCGGGTGATCGGGGAGGAGCTGATGCGTTGCTTGGACTGAAGCGCGACCAAGTGGTGCGTGTCCAATTTGAATCCGGAACGCTGTTGTGATGCTATTGCGCATTGTGAAAATGGAGTTAGACCCCGCTCAGGTGCAGGCGTTCGATGACTTGTTTGCTCAATCCCAAGCACGTATAGAGACGATGCCCGGGTGTCACCGAGTCCTTCTGATAAAAGGATTTGTCGACCAACCGATTCGCACCACGTTGAGTTGGTGGGAGCGTGATTCTGATTTGCAAGCGTACCGAAAGTCACAACTGTTTGGAGAGGTTTGGCCCAAAACGAAGGCCATGTTCAGTGCACCGCCGGTGGCTTGGTCCTCGGTTTGGCCGTCAGATGAGCCGATTCCAGGTGCGGCTGAATGATGGCAAAGCCTTAACTTCGGCGCTACGATGTTCGCACTGGTTCGCAAGGAATTTCAAGCCTTTTTCAGTACCCTCTTGGGCTACGTGGTGGTGTCCATGTTTCTCCTCCTGAACGGCCTGTTTCTGTGGGTTTTTCCCGGTGAAACCAATGTGTTTGATGCGGGTCAGGCGTCACTGGAGTCGTTTTTCATCATCGCCCCTTGGGTGTTGATGATTGTCGTCCCCGCCATTACCATGCGGTCATTCTCGGAGGAGTACCGAACGGGAACCTTGGAGTTGCTGGCGACGAAGCCCATCCGGCCCATGGAAAGTGTTGGAGCCAAATTCCTTGGGTCGTTTTCCGTGTTGCTTTTCGCCTTGCTGCCCACGCTGTTGTTTATCCCGGTCATTGGCTGGTTGGGTCAACCGCAGTGGAATTTTGATGCGGGGGCGATCAAAGGAAGTTACCTTGGCTTGGTGTTGCTTTGTGCAGCATTCACCTCCATTGGTGTTGCCATCTCGGCCCTGTCCAAAAACCCGCTCATTGCGTATTTGACGACCATGGTGGTGCTGGTGTTTGGTTTCATCGGTTTTCAAGCCTTGGCAAGTTTTGATGCGCTCGGTTCTTGGGATTTGGCGTTCGGTCAATTGGGAATGAGCGCCCACTATCAAGCGCTGAGTCGGGGCTTGATCGGCTCGGGCGATTTGGTCTATTTCCTCTTGGTGGTGGCGGTGTTTCTCTTGCTGGCGCGATTTGCCTTTGTCTCTCAGCGCTTGCGGGGTCGAGATCAGATAGTGGAGTGGGCATTGGGGACGGCAATCGCTAGCGTCGTGGCTTGGGGGTTGTCGTTTGCATCTTTCCAACTGGATTTTACGGAGGAGAAGCGATTCACGATGACGGAGGCGACACAATCGTTGCTCGAATCATTGGAGGACGAAGTCTTTGTGACCTGTTACCTCACGGGGGATTATCCGGCGCAATGGAAGCGGCTCGAACGGGCCATTCGCTACCAATTGGAGGACATGGCTGCTTGGTCGGGGGGCAACTTGCGGTTTCAATTCGTGGACATCTACGAAATCGATGACCGACAAACCATCGGTCAAAACGAAGAAAAGCTAGTGGAGCAGGGGCTCAACTATTCACGAATTGCATTCACCGAATCCGGGGCCCAAGCTTTCAAGACCATCTGGCCAGCTGCGCTGATTTCGTACCAAGGCAAAACCGAGCCGGTGCAATTTTTCCGATCTGAAATGCCGGAGCCCACCGAGTCCATGATCCAGGGGTCCATCAACGCGTTGGAATACGAGTTGTCCCGTGCCGTCAGAAAATTGATTGCGCAGGAGCGACCGCGCATTGCACTCATTCAAGGGCATGGAGAATTGAACGAGGCGGAAACCGCGGACTTTGTGATGGACTTGGAGACCGACTACGACGTGTTCGACGTTCGAATTGACGGTCAATTGAACATGCTGTCGGAAAAGATTGAAGGCATGGCGCGGCGTGTGAATCGCTTTGACTTGGCCATCATCGCCAAGCCGGATTCGTTCTTTGATCCCAAGGACCAAGTCATCATCGACCAATTCATCATGAACGGCGGCCGTGTGATGTGGCTTGTGGATCCGATTGCCATTGATTTGGATAGCTTGGCGCGCAACCAGTTCACGATGGGGGTCACGAATGAATTGGGCATCTACGATCAACTGTTTCAATACGGTGTACGCTTCAATCGCAACGTGGTCATTGATTTGCAATGCGCGCCCATTGTCATGGGAGCGGGGCCATTGGGCAACCAGCAAAACATGCAGCTCTTCAACTGGTATTATGCGCCCGTCGCTATGCCGCTCGGTACGAGCCATCCCATCACAACGAATTTGGACCCGGTGAAGTTTGACTTCGCGTCGCGGTTGGATACGGTGGAGGTCGGAGGTGATTTGCGAAAGCACGTATTGCTAGCTTCTTCTGAAATGTCGCGGGAATACAAAGCTCCTGTTCGGATTTCGAGCAATGTTGTAGAATTGAAGCCGGAGTATTTCACCCAGAATGCATTGCCCAATCAGCCGCTCGCGGTATTGATCGAAGGCACCTTTGAGTCGGCATTCCAGCACCGGTTGCCAGACACCTTGAAAACCGATGAGGACTTTGCTTTTCAGTCCTCGAGCGTACCAACGGCTCAAATCATGATCGGAGACGGTGACCTCATGCGCAATCAAGTCAAGGAAGGAACCAATGGTCCGATGATCTTGCCCCTTGGTTACGACCGAAACGCTCGCCGGGTGGTGTACGATAACAAAGAATTTTTACGGAACGCGGTCAGCTACCTGCTCAACGAAACAGCTTCGATTTCTGTACGGTCACGCGCCATCGCCCTGCGTCCTCTGAATTCAGACAGGCTCCGTTCGGAACGCTTGGGATGGCAAGCCATTGCGTTGGCGCTGCCCATTGCCCTCGTCTTGGGCTTAGGATGGGCCTTTACCGTCCGTCGACGTCGGCGTTTTGCGAAACGAATGCCCATGGCTTCATAAACTTGAACGCATGCACAAGAACCTTCGACTCTTCTATTTATTACTCTTTGTGACAGCGGTAGCTGCGGGCGTACGATACACGGATACCCGAGAAGCTGCTGAGATTTCCAAAGCTGCGAATGCGGCGGACTTTGCCATTGCCGATACTGCCGCAGTCGATAAGATTTTCATTGCGGACAAAGACGGAAACCAGGCATTGCTCGAGCGATCTTCAGGCCGCTATTGGACGCTCAATGGCACGCATTTTGCGCGAAAGGATGCGGTGGATTTGTTGCTCAAAACCTTCCTTCGTGCTCGGGTCCAGCGGCCTGTTCCGCAGGGTGAATTAGACAACGTGAACCGTTTGCTTGCGGGCCGGGGCAAGAAGGTTGAAATCTACCAAGGCGGGGAAACCCCAGTGAAAACCTGGTACATCGGTACATCAACCCAGAACCATACAGGAACGTTCATGGTGCTCGCCGATGCAAATGGTCACCTTGCGGAGGAGCCCTTCATCGTGCACATGGAAGGATTTACTGGATTCTTGTCCACGCGGTTTTTTACCGATGAACGCGAATGGCGATACACGGGCATGTTTGATTACCCCGGGAATTTGCTGCGTCGTGTCGAAGTTGAATTGACAGAGGCCGGTGGTCGTCTGTATGCCATGGAAGTCGACAGCACGGGAACACTGGAGGTGGAGGGTGCTCCGCTCAAGAGCCGCGCGGACACGCTGTTCTGGCAGGACCGCTTCAATCGATTTCGCAAGGTCCACTTGGAAACGTACAACAACCACTTGACTGAAGCTGCTGAGGACAGTTTGCTGAACGGTGCAGCTCCCGCTTTCCGACTCCGCGCTTGGGGACAAAATGAAGATGCGCCGAATGAAATTGAGCTGTACTGGAAGGCGCCCATTTCCGATACCTATGACGACAACGGCGAGCTTAATGAATGGGACGGATCGCGGATGTACGCGGTGTACAAGGACGAAGCCGTACTCGTTCAGCGATTTGTTTTCGACCCATTGCTCGAAGGACTACGCTGAGAGGCATTTTTGAACAAACGCAGCCCAAGAGAACCGGGCGTTCCAGTTGGCTACGCTTGCTGATTCCATCGGTTCAGCACGCAAGGCCTCACGGATGGTTTTTGTCAAAGCCTGTACATCCTTCGGCGCACAGATGTGACCAATCGGGTTTCCATCGAAATATTCCTTTAATCCACCCACATCTGTAGCAACGACAGGTTTGTGGTAATGCATGGCAATGGCCGTTACGCCGCTCTGCGAAGCCGAAGCATACGGCAAGCAAACGAGGTCAGCAGCTGAGAAGAACACGTGCACCTCTTCTTTGGGGATGAACCTCAGGTGGCTGTGAAAACGCTCCGGGGCCGGCGAGGCATCAATGATGCGTTGGTAGGGCGCCCAATCCGTGTACGGCTCACCGGCAATGCAGAAACACACGTCTTCTCCGCTCTTTTGCAATTCCGTTGCTGCGTTCAAAAGCCACTCCAATCCTTTGTACGACCGTATGAGGCCAAAGAACAAGACCATCTTCGGTCCTGCAGGGATGTGCAATTGTTCCCGAGCCTCATCCCGCGAGATTAGCGGGTCGAAGTGTTCATACAAGGGATGAAATGCTGTGGTGATGGGCAGTTCTTGGCGTTGCGTATTCAGTTGCTTGGAAACGTCTTCGGACAGCGTCCAAGCTTCATCGATGCTTCTGACCAAACGCCGCGTGAGGGCCTTCTCCCATGGCTTGGCATCGTGGGAATTGGCGTTGTGGAACAGTCCAACAAGGCGGCATGAAGGATGCAGGGTTTTTATCCGTCGGGCCACCGTTGCGAGCGCTGGAGCCAAGAAGGCGGTCCAAAATGGAATGATCACCACATCAGGCTGTTCCTTCACCACCAGGCGTGCACAGTGTTGCCACGACATGGGGTTGATGGAATCGACCGCCTTTGTGCGCACGAATTGGGACTTGAGTCCTTCTTCGTATTGATCGGTTCCTGGGAAAAGCAGGCTGGGGTATTGCCGGCTAAAATTGAAGCCGATGCATTCGTGCCCCGCTGCAGTGAAGGCCTTGGCCATCGCTTCGTTGAATTGCGCACTTCCTCCGCGATAAGGGGGGAACACCGAGACGATGGCGATTTTCATATGGCAAAATACCATGGTTTTGCAGAGGGCCTTGTCCGCATACGGCTATCTTTGACCAGACCAGCGTGAATAATATGGATGCATACATAGCCGACGGAGTACGGACTCCCATTGGAAATTTTGGTGGCACGCTCGCCCCGGTTCGAACGGACGATTTAGCCGCTTTGGTCCTTGAGGAATTGCTCAAGCGAAATGAGCAATTGGACGCGGCCGCCATTGGGGATGTGCTATTGGGATGTGCTAACCAGGCCGGTGAAGACAACCGCAACGTAGCACGCATGGCGTTGCTGCTCGCGGGTTACCCGCACACGGTTCCTGGAGAAACGGTGAATCGACTTTGTGCTTCGGGTATGGCTGCATCAGTAAATGGAGCGCGGATGCTGGCATGTGGCGACGCGGAGGTGGTGGTCGCGGGAGGTGTGGAGCACATGACGCGAGGTCCTTGGGTCATGTCAAAGGCCTCCAAGGCCTTCGGTCGCGATAGCCAACTGCACGACACCAGTTTTGGGTGGCGTTTTATCAACCCTCGACTGGATGAAGTCTACGGCACGGATGGGATGGGCGTGACCGCTGAAAACCTCGTTGATCAATATGGAATCAGCCGGGAGGACCAAGATGCCTTCGCAGCGTGGTCCCAACAGAAAGCAGCCCAGTCTGCAGGCGAACTGGGAGAAGAATGTGTCTCGGTCTCCATTCCCCGGCGCAAGCAAGACCCGCTGGTATTCAGCAAAGACGAATTCGTCAAACCACAAACCAGTGCTGAAGGTTTGAGTCGATTGAGACCCGCCTTTCGTCCCAACGGCTCGGTCACTGCAGGCAATGCATCGGGGCTCAATGACGGAGCAGCGGCGCTGCTCTTGGCTTCTGAATCCGGATTGGCAAAACACGGCCTGACGGCCATGACACGCATTTGCTCTTCAGCCGTCGTCGGTGTTGAACCGCGCATCATGGGCATTGGCCCGGTTGGGGCTTCGCGGTTGGCGCTGGAACGGGCAGGTCTCCAGCTAAGCGACATGGATCTGATTGAGCTCAACGAGGCCTTCGCCGCTCAGGCGCTGGCTTGCACCCGCGCGATGGGATTGGATGATTTTGATTCCCGCATCAACCCGCAAGGCGGGGCGATTGCACTGGGGCATCCACTGGGCATGACCGGTGCGCGTCTGTTGTTGACGGCTTCAAAGCAGTTGGTGCGTACGAACAAGCGTTACGCCCTCGTGACCCTGTGCATCGGTGTCGGTCAGGGGTACGCGGTGGTATTGGAAAACATGCAGCGCTGAGGTGGCCATGATCCAGTCGTTTAAGAATATGGTGCCTGTCGTCGACGCTTCGGCGTATGTCCATCCCATGGCCGTGGTCATCGGTCATGTGACCATTGGGCCGGACTGTTACATCGGCCCGGGAGCTGTATTGCGCGGAGACTGGGGCAAAATCACATTAGAAAAGGGATGCAACGTTCAGGAGAACGCCGTGTTGCACATGTTTCCCCAAGACGAAGTGCGGCTCAAAGAAGGGGCACACATTGGACACGGGGCGATGATCCATGGTGCGACCATCGGTGTACAGGCTATGGTGGGCATGAATGCAGTGGTATTGGACCACGCGGAGATTGGGGACGGTTGCATCGTCGGAGCATTGGCGTTGGTCAAAGCACGGTCCAAGTGGGAGAGAAGAAGCCTCATCGTTGGCAATCCTGCGCAAAAGATTGGCGACGTTTCGGACGAGATGTTCGCGCACAAGGTGGAGGGCACGGCTTTGTACCAGCAACTCCCGCAGGACATGCATCTCCACGCGAAGGAAGTATCCGCATTGGACACGGATCCGGGCAATCGCGTTGAGGATTTTCCCAATTTCGAGACGTGGCAGCAGCGCCGCCATAAAAATCCCTAAGGAATGGGCAGGTCTGGCAGGAGAAAGGTGGTCTTCAAGCAATTTGAAGTGCACGATGCAGATTGTGCCATGAAGGTGGGTACCGACGCGTTGTTGTTGGGTTCGTGGTCCGATGTGTCGGACGCTCGACAAATTATTGATGCAGGCACAGGAAGTGGCATTGTGACCTTGATGGCGGCCCAGCGCGCACCTCTCGCAGAAGTGACCGGTGTGGAATTGGAGCCGAATGCCGTCGCAGAAGCGAAAGCGAATAGCGAGCGAAGCCCGTGGTCAGATCGCATCCGGATTGTTGAAGATTCCATTCAGGCATTTGCGTCCAGGGCTGAGAATCAAGGAGCTTTCGACACATTTCTGATCAATCCACCGTTTTTCCATGGGAAGCCCAAGTCACCGGATGAGACGCGCAACCTCGCTCGGCACGATGACGCTTTGCCGTATGCAGCATTCCTCGATGCTGCCTGGAACCTGTTAAATTCGAATGGAACGTTGCAGGTGGTTTGGCCCTGGGACCGTTGGGAAGAATTGAAAAATGGTGCTCCAAACCGCGGATTCCATTTGCGTCGGCAGGCCGACGTCTGCGGTCGAGAAGGTCATGAACCGCGTCGTGTTCTCAGCCATTGGGTCAAGCTCCCATGCGAAGAAGCCTCCCAACACGAGGTGATATGCGTTGAACTTGGAGAACGACTCGAAGGCCAACCGCAATTGAGCAGCCGATACAAGGAACTGTTGAATCCGTACGTGTTGACTTGGCCTGAGCCTTAGGCGCCTAGTACTTGCTTCAAGCGATCGACTTGAGCGGCCCACAATTCCTTGGCATCGTCGATTTCGTCCTCTTCGGCAAAGTCTGTGATGACCAGTGCGGTGTCGCCTGTGATGTCATCGATTTTGATGCGAAATTCAAAGAAGCTATTGATGCCCTCTTCCTCATCTTCCAACCAGCGGAATTTGGCAAACTCGTCGCGTTTCTTGGTGATCAGGCGCGCACTTTCTTCGCTGCCATCCCAAATGAAAATGTGAACGTCTTTCTTGATGTTCACGTCGTCGCAGAACCACTCTGACAATCCACTCGGGGTGCGGAAAATGTTAAACAGTACACCCTTGGAACTGTTGATCGGAATTTCACTTTGAAACTTTTCTTTCTCCATCCTGTGCCGCTAAATCGGGGAAGAGCAATATAAGCCGAATTGCGCGAATCCAGGGCCCCTTTTGGGATTTTTGTGGCTGCCATCGATATTCCTATTCTCTGAACTATATTTGCGCCCGCTTGGCGGGATAGCTCAGCCGGTTAGAGCGCAGGATTCATAATCCTGAGGTCGAGAGTTCGAGTCTCTCTCCCGCTACGAAGGAAAGCCACTGACAGAGGTCGGTGGCTTTTTCTTTGTCCCTAATGCACAGACCCGGCTTTTCGTGTTGGTATCTACCGGGTACAATTGACACCAAAGAAGGTGTGAATGGCAATTGATGCTCAATTTTCATGCGGTAAATCCAACAACACAAGCTATTTTCGCTGCGCTGTTAACGCACGGCACCGGGTTACCAATTTGTTGTTGCAATGACACTGTCACCGCAAGGGCCCACAGACAACCGACGACTACGTTGAAATGAGCGAGACGGAATACCGCAAAATCATATACCTCGGGCAACAGCCCTTACACCCATCCAATGCTGCTACTTCAGGAGAGGAGGTCACCATAAAAGGAGAGACTTTTTACAAAATCACGGCAGTGGACCGCATGCGTCCATTTTTCATGAGCATTGTCAGCCATTCGGACCATTGGATGTTCATCTCCAGCACCGGCGGATTGACCGCTGGTCGGAAAAACAGCGACTTCGCCCTATTCCCGTATTACACCGACGACAAGATTACCGAGTCTGCTGAGACCACCGGAAGCAAGACCATCCTACTCGTGGAGCTTTCCGACCGGGAGTTGCTCTGGGAACCGTTCTCTTCTTTGTACCAAGGTGTGTACCGAATTGAGCGGAATTTGTACAAAAACGCCTATGGTAATAAAATCATTTTCGAGGAAATCAATGCGGATTTGAACTTGATGTTCCGCTACCAATGGGCACCCAGTGAACGCTTTGGCTTTGTGCGTCAAGCTACCCTAGCATCCACGGCAAATACGGCGATGTCAATCCGCGTACTAGACGGTGTTCAGAACCTCCTTCCGTACGGTGTGCCACAAGGACTTCAAGGCGGATCGAGTAACCTCGTTGATGCGTACAAAAAGTGCGAATTGGAAGGGGACGCACTGGGGATTTATGCTTTGAGCGCGCTGATTTCTGATAAAGCCGAACCCAGTGAATCCCTAAAAGCCAATGTAGTTTGGTCCTTGGGGATGGAGAAGCCGAAGGTGCTGTTGTGTTCCAAGCAAGTAGCATCATTTCGAAGCGGTGCTCCTGTAGCCACTGAACGGGACATCAAAGCAGAACGAGGAGCGTACCTCATCCAATCTGACTTCGTATTGGAAGCCGGCGCATCGAAGGACTGGATGATGGCTGCGGACCTGGGCAAATCCATCCGTGATGTGATTCGGTTGCGGAGCGACTTGGAATCGGTGAAGTCGTTGAAGCAGGACGTTCTGGATGACATTGAGAAAGGATCGAATGGGCTGATTTCGTTGATTGCGGCCAGCGACGGTTTGCAATTGACTGCCGACCGCCGACGCAACATTCGCCACTTTGCGAACACCATGTTCAACGTGATGCGCGGTGGAATTTTCGATGAAAACTACACCATTGAGAAAGCGGACTTCATGGCCTACATCGATCAGGCCAATCACAAGGTCTTCTTCAAGAAATCTCCGGCCATGGCAGCTTGGCCTGACCAGTTTGACTTGTTTTTCTTACAACAAGAAGCGCGAGCAGACGACGACTTAAATTTCAAGCGACTTTGCGCAGAATACCTGCCGCTGAAGTTCAGCCGCCGTCACGGCGACCCCAGCCGGCCTTGGAACAAGTTCAGCATCAATCTCCGGAACGAGGACGACGGCTCCAAAATCCTCGATTACCAGGGCAACTGGCGGGACATCTTCCAAAATTGGGAAGCGCTGGTGCACTCATACCCTGAGTTCATTGAGGGTATGATTTTCAAGTTCTTGAATGCGACGACGTTTGATGGGTACAATCCGTACCGCGTCTTCAAGGATGGGTTTGAATGGGAGACCATTGAGCCGGATAACCCCTGGTCTTACATCGGATATTGGGGCGACCACCAGATCATTTACCTCTTGAAATTCCTTGAGTTTCTGCAAGCGTATCACCCGGAGAAGCTCGATGAATATTTCGCGAACGATTCATTCGTTTACGCCAATGTGCCGTATCGCATCAAGCCGTACGAGGAATTGCTCAAGGATCCCAAGAACACCATCGAGTTCGATCATGAGCGTGAGGCCAGAATCGGATTCAAGAAGGATGAGATTGGCGGTGATGGAGCTTTGCTGCGTGAAGCACACGTTTTCATCTACAAAGTGAATTTCGTTGAGAAAATCATGGCGACGATGCTGGCCAAAGTCGCCAACTTCATTCCTGAAGGGGGCATTTGGATGAACACCCAGCGCCCCGAATGGAACGATGCCAACAACGCACTCGTTGGCAACGGGGTTTCCATGGTTACCCTGTACTACCTGCGCCGCTTCATGGTGTACTTCCAAAACGTTTTGGCAGCAACCGGCCACGATGAAGTGCAGGTGTCGGACGAACTGTTGGCGTGCTTCAACCGCATGAAGGCGACCTTGTCCAATCAGGATGTGCTTTCATCCCCTCGCATGACCAACGCCGAGCGGCGGACCATCCTCGATGGCCTGGGCAGTGCTGCGAGTGACTACCGCGAGCAGATTTACACTTCGAATTTTGGTGGGCATAAATCGGCATTGAAGTTGTCCGATCTGGCTGATTTCATCGACTCAGCGGTGGCGTACTTGGAGCATTCCATTGCCGCCAACAAACGGGACGATGGGCTTTACCATGCGTATAACTTGGTGACCGTTCAACCCGATGGTGGATTGGACATCACGTATCTGCCTGAAATGTTGGAAGGGCAAGTGGCCGTGTTGAGCGCGGGCTTGTTGGATGCGGAGGAAAGCTTAGGTGTCTTGGATGCACTTAAAGCGAGTGCGCTTTTCCGCGAGGATCAATACAGCTACATCCTGTACCCAAACAAGTTACTCCCTCGGTTCTTGGAAAAGAACAACATCGACCACGATGTCGTGGCACAATCACCGCTTTTGTCAAAGCTTGTAGGCGATGGAAATTCGGACATCGTCACGCAAGACTGCAACGGAGGGTACCACTTTAATGGGAATTTCAATAACGTAAAAGCCTTGCGTGCGGCATTGAACACGCTCCCCGATTCTTATCAATCTCTTGTCGCTGCTCATCAATCTGAAGTTGAGGCCGCTTACGAGGCGATTTTCAATCACAAAGCGTTCACCGGCCGTTCGGGCACGTTCTTCGGCTACGAGGGATTGGGGTCGATTTATTGGCACATGGTGTCCAAGCTCCGATTGGCAGCATTCGAGGTGACCAAGGCTGCCGTAGAATCGGGCGCCAGTGACGATGTAGTGGGGCGTC
>CAXREW010000306.1:0-2360 GCA_964229455.1 Flavobacteriaceae bacterium
TGAACCACACCCCTGAAGCGGTCAAGCAGTTGCGGTACTACGAAGCCTACATGCGCATGGCGGCGGAATGGGCCCAGCTGTCCCACTGCGTGCGCAAGCAGGTCGGCGCGTTGATTGTCAAAGACCGCATGATTATCGCCGACGGATTCAACGGCACCCCAACTGGCTTTCCCAATGTGTGCGAGAACGAGGAGGGGGAAACGAACTGGTACGTGTTGCATGCGGAAGCCAACGCCATCACCAAATTGGCGCGTTCCAACAACTCGGCCGTGGGGGCCACGTTGTACATCACCATGTCGCCTTGCCGGGAGTGTTCCAAGCTGATTCACCAAGCCGGCATTAGCCGAGTGGTCTACCGCGATGAATACAAGGATCCGCAGGGGCTTGAATTTTTGAAGCAGGCGGGAGTCGAGTTGGTTCACCTCGAACAACGGCCGACTTTGAGGAGTTAATCGGAGGATGAACGAAAACGGGAAATCAACATCTCCTTCTTGGCAGCCGCTGGCCTATGCGGTCATCTTGATCCTGGGGGTCTACATCGGGCTTCAGACCGGCGGCGGGTCGTCCAATGGCATGCACATGGTCGGACCGCGCAGTGCCTTGAATGGGGTGCTCGACCGCGTGGAACAGACCTACGTGGACCCCGTGGTGCGCGAGGAATTGGAGCAGGTCGCCCTCGATGCCGTTTTGGAAAAATTGGATCCGCATAGCCTGTTCATCAGCGCTGAAGAACTGGCGGCATTGGCCGAACCCATGGAGGGCAACTTCGAGGGCATCGGCGTCGAATTCATCATCCAACAGGATACATTGATGGTGGTCGCGGCTATTCCCGGAGGGCCCTCCGAAAAGGCTGGTGTCCGCGCTGGCGACCGCATTTTGACCGTTGACTCGGTGGCGATTTCTGGTCCTGACCTCACCAACCAGCGGGTCATGGAATTGCTCAAAGGTCCCCGGAACACCACGGTGGTCGTTGGATTGGATCGAGCAGATACGGTCAAACACGTTTTGCTACGGCGGGACCGCATTCCCATCCACAGCGTTGTTTGTGCGGCCAATTTGGACGGCCAGCGCGGGTACATCAAGGTCATTCGCTTCGCTCAAAACACCGCTGATGAATTTGAACTGGCGATGGAAACCCTTGCCGAGCAGGGACTGAGCGAAGTGATTGTCGATTTGCGCGGCAACGGAGGGGGGTACTTGAACGCTGTGGTGCCCATGGTGGAATCGTTCTTGGAAGACGACGACCTGGTTGTTTACACGGAGGGCGAGCACGTACCGCGCCGTACCTACAAGGCGCGTCGAGACGGCCGCTGGAAGGACTGGGACATCGCAGTGCTTGTGGACGAGTCTTCTGCCTCGGCTTCGGAGATTTTTGCAGGCGCCATCCAAGACCATGACCGAGGGCTCGTCATTGGTCGCCGCACCTTCGGCAAGGGACTGGTCCAAGAGGAATTCTCCATTGCCACCCTCGGGGCGTTGCGGTTGACCGTGGCGCGGTTTTACACCCCTACAGGACGTGCCATCCAGCGGCCCTACGGAGGGGACGTGGACTACGGCGACGATTATTTTGCCCGGTACGATCGGGGTGAATTGTTTCACCAGGACAGCATTGCAACGGTCGACTCCTTGACCTACACCACGCCTGCGGGTAAGGTGGTGCACGGAGCAGGCGGCATCACGCCGGATGTGTTTGTCGCACTGGACACCATTCGATGGTCCGGATACCTTTCGGATTTGAGCTGGACGGGGACGCTCCGCGATGCAGCTTTTGCCTATGTCGATGCCAACCGAGCAGAAGCAGAACGCCAGGCACAAAGTGCAGGCGAAGGGCTGGAATCCGACGCTTTGCTGACCTTCCTTATCGAATACGCAGAAGCGGAAGGCATCGCACCGCCGGCCGAGTGGACCGATGAAGAACGCAGCGAATTGAGCGACCGCATGGCTGCGCAAGTCATCCGCAATGTGGCCGGGGAACAGGCCTACTACACCTTCCTCAGCCAAGGCGACGAGGCCGTGGACGAAGCCATCTACTGGCTCGAAAACAAGTCGCGCATGGCCATCGTCGACGGTCGATTAACTTTGCAGTAAGAATCGCATTAACTCATAAAATCAAAAACGGATCATGGCTTTTGAACTCCCAACCCTTCCATACGCCTACGATGCTCTGGAACCACACATCGATGCGCGCACCATGGAAATCCACCACGGTAAGCACCATGCAGGTTACACGTCTAAATTGAACGCGACCATCGAAGGCACGGAGATGGAAGGCAAGGACAACGAAGCCCTGCTGGCTGACCATTCCGACAACGGAGCCGTTCGCAACAACGGAGGCGGGTACTACAACCACACCCTCTTCT
>CAXREW010000307.1:0-9741 GCA_964229455.1 Flavobacteriaceae bacterium
GTCCACATCGCAGGATCCCCATTGGCTTCCAAACATACCGTCGCCATATGCATCCGTAACGGTGAGCACATGGCAGCCGTTCACCAAACAGCCTACCCAAACCTCTTCCGCCTCCTCGTCTTGATACGTGTCGGGTTCGACACTGGCAAGGACTTCGCCTGATTCACTCACAATTTCCCATCCCACTTCCTCTGGCCAGCAGTCGGTCGTGATGGTAAACACTACATCTGTGCATGGGTACTCACACCCGCCATTGTCGAGGGTCGCATTTTCATCATAATTCAAGGCTTCAGGATCGGTGCAACCAGGAACCAGCGCACCACAATCCGGCGTGTCAAAGGCGATGGTGTCGCTCACCAAGGTGTCGAGCGAGAAGAATACCTCGTACGTTGTGTTGGGCATGAGGCCGGCCAAGGTCAATGCGGAGCTGTTGCTCAAGTCCTCCCCCAATGCTTCCGTGAACTCACACGTCCAATCTTCCGAAGCAGAATCCTTGTAACACACGATGTCTGCAGCGCACAGGAAATTCGAAAACGAAGCGTCCAGTGTCGCAATGGTCAGCACCGTATCGGCTCCCATATCATACACACATTCAGCGGTCGCCATAAACGATTCAATGGCGCAATCCACCGGACCGCATCCGGCCATGGCGAGGTTGACAGAATTGGCCACGTTGAGGCGCCCTCCAGTGGCTACCTCCGTGAGCAAGTTGGGCACCAAATCCACCCCGTCATAAATGTAACCAAGCACCAAATCCGCCGCCCCTTGGGGGTTCGCAATGGCCAGCTCGGCGAGGTCAGGACACGGCACACTATAAACCAGCGCAATGGCTCCAGCCACACAAGGACTCGCAAATGAAGTACCGCTGGTGTTACCATAGTTACTCGAGCCGCTCGGCAAGTACACCTGTTCACCGGGAGCGCCCAAATCAATGCTCTCTACTCCATAACCACTGAATGTGCGGACATCGTTGTCATTTGTCGCTGTGACAGCAACCATGTAATCCGATGAACACCCGGTCGGCATGTCGCCGACATTGTCAATGTTCCAAGCTTGGTTTGCTGTAGCCCCGCAATTCAGGATACCCGAGGCGCCGAGTTCATCGTAGTAGGCGCACCACGTTGGGTAGTTGGCTGGGTTGGCTTGATCGATGCCCCAAGACGCATTGGTTGCAACAACAAAAGCCCCTTCAAGGCCGCCCGTTGCGTTGTACATGTCCCGCAAGGTTTTGGGGTACTCATAAGCGGCAATGACATTGCTCTCGGAGAGTCCATTAGCCATGTCCACCTGCATGATGTCCACGTCCCAATTCACGCCGGCCCCGCCGGTTCCGTTGTTGCCGGTGGCACCGATCATCCCGCTGACTGAAGTGCCGTGGCCACCTCCCGCTATGTTGTCGTTGTTGTTGCCAACATTCCAGCCGTTGTAATCGTCCACGTAGCCAATGTTGTCGTCGTCAATGCCGTTGTCGGGCACTTCTCCAGGGTTCGTCCAATGGTTGTCGATGAGATCCGTGTGGCTGTAATTGGAACCGCCTCCTTCGAGGACGGCCACAACGATCCGTGCACCGTTGCCCGCTATGCCGCCGGTTGTCACATCCCAGGCGAGATCCGAATCGATATCGTGATCACCGGATTCAACGTGGTGCCATTGCTGGCCAAAATTCGGGTCGTTCGGCACAGTCTCCCGTTCAGAAACCACGTGGTTCAACTGTGCCGCCCGAACGTGGCGATGAGCCTTAAACTTTCCCAAGGATTCCGCCCATTCGGGTCCGCCCACGTGCAGCAGGTAGATGTTGGTGGAAGGCGACGGAATACTGAGCACTTCAAAATCAACCTCGTCGACCAATTCAGTCAACACTTTATCCGGCTGGACATCGCTGGCCAACATGACCAAGATTTCGTGCTCGATAAACGGGGTTTCATCGGACGCGATTTGTCCAATAAGAGACGCGCTGAAGCCGAGCAAAATGGCCAGCAACGCGAGTTGAGGTTTCCATGCCATGGGGTCAAAATTTCTGAGGTTGCTCAAAGGTATTACCCGTCCGGTGAATTTGATGGACCAAATCGCAACATCTGCCCCGCCACATCCGTAGGCAAGGCAAAGAAAAGATTGACCATGTGTTCGATTACAGCGATTTTGAACGCCGATGCCCCCGCCGATGAGCTTCGGGCGGCTGCACTCTCCATCTCCAAAAGGCAACGTCACCGCGGCCCCGATTGGTCCGGTGTATTTCAGCACGAGCGTGCTGTGCTCGCCCACGAACGACTAGCCATTGTGGATGTCACCAGCGGCGCCCAGCCCCTGATTGACGCAGAGACCGGAACCGCACTTGCGGTGAACGGCGAGATCTACAATCACAAATCACTTCGAGCGCAAACGACTTCATTCCCCTACCAAACCGGAAGTGATTGTGAAGTCATCCTCAGTTTGTACCGGGAACATGGAAGCGACCTTGCTCACCACTTGGAGGGCATGTTTGCCTTCGTACTGTACGACGTCGAAAAAGACGCGTGGTTGATTGGCCGCGACCCCATTGGGATCATTCCGTTGTACTACGGCCATACCGCCGATGGTGCTTTGATGGTCGCATCTGAAATGAAAGGCATCGAACCTTTGTGTGAAGATGTAAGTGAATTCCCTCCCGGGCACGTTTGGTCTTCGACAGATGCTGCACCCAAACGGTATTACACCGAGGATTGGATGGATTGGGAAACCGCTCCAAAGCAGGCTTACAAAAAGGAAGAATTGCGCGCCGCGCTTGAACAGAGCGTCAAATCTCATTTGATGGGCGACGTGCCTTATGGCCTTCTCATCAGCGGTGGACTTGACTCTTCGGTCATCGCAGCCGTTGCCAAGAACTTCTCGCAAAAGCGCGTGGACGACGAAGACAATTCAGATGCTTGGTGGCCCCAAGTGCACAGCTTCAGCATCGGCCTCGAAGGCAGTCCGGATGTCGCCGCGGCCCAAAAAGTGGCGGACCACATCGGCACGATTCACCACCCACTTGTGTTCACCATTCAAGAAGGCCTAGACGCCCTTGAAGATGTCATTAAGCACATTGAAACGTACGACGTCACCACCATCCGGGCTTCCACGCCCATGTACTTGATGGCGCGCCAAATCAAAGCCATGGGCATCAAGATGGTCTTGAGTGGAGAAGGAGCAGACGAGCTGTTCGGTGGCTATTTGTACTTCCACATGGCGCCCGACGCCAAAGAATTCCATGAGGAATCTGTGCGCAAAGTTTTGGCGTTGAACAAGTACGATTGTTCGCGAGCGAATAAATCCATGATGGCGTGGGGCATTGAAACGCGCGTGCCATTCCTGCACAAGCCGTTTGTCAACTACGCCATGAACCTTGACCCCGCTGCGAAAATGGGCGGCAAGGGTAAAATCGAAAAGCACATCATCCGCGAATCGTTTGAGGGCCTCATTCCCGATGAAGTCCTGTGGCGACAGAAGGAGCAGTTCTCTGACGGTGTTGGCTACGGCTGGATCGATGGGTTGAAAGACCACGCAGAACGCTTGGTCAGCGATGAAGAAATGGAGCGTGCTTCCGTTCGATTCCCAATCAATCCGCCAGCAACCAAGGAAGGGTACTTCTACCGCACCATTTTTGAAAAGCACTTCCCCACGGCCGCTGCTGCGAATTCCGTTCCTGGCGGCAAGTCTGTAGCCTGCTCAACTGAGAAGGCACTGGAGTGGAATGAAAGCCTGAAAAACGTGGTCGACCCTTCGGGGCGCGCAGTCACCAACGTGCACAACTCCGGCTACTCTTCAGAGGCGGATTCCTGAGCGTTGGCCAAGCGTTTTTGGTAACGCGATTGGACGAGGTCCACAGCGATGAGAACGGACACCGCGAAGTAGAAGGTGGTCTTATTCAGTGCATGCACCTCGCCGCCGAACAAGGTCAAATGAGCCAAGTGACCGCCTTCGGAAAGCAACATCACCCCAACCAGCAACAAAATGAACAAACCGAGCACTTCGTAAGCTCGGTTTTTCTTTAGGAACGCTGCCACTCGGTTGGCGAGCAACAGCATCACCACGCCGCTCAACAGAATGCTAACCACCATGACCGCCATGTTGTCGGTCAGCGCGATGGCCGTTAGAACGCTGTCGAAAGAAAACACCGCGTTCATGAGCACCATGGCCATGATGGCGGAGCGAGCCGACTTGGGTGCAGTCGCCTCAGCATGTGCACTCAAATCACCGGCGAGCATATGCCAAACTTCCTTGACAGCCGTGTAAACGATGAATCCGCCACCGACCATCGCGATGATGCTGTGGCCGTTGAACGATGCTTGGATTACCCCTTCCCAATTCACTGTGGCAAAGGGCTTTTGAAACCACTGAATCAATTGAACGAGCAGCAGCAGTAAGGCCACCCGCATTACCACAGCTCCTAAGATCCCAATTCGCTGAACGCGAGTTCGTTCAGACATATCTACTCGACCAGATTCAATGGCGATGTAGAGCAAATTATCGATGCCCAAAACCGCCTCGAGGGCCACGAGCATGATGAGGCTAATTAACCAATCCATAGCTCGCCTCAGTGTTCATGGATGAAGTCTTCTTGCGGGAACCGGAACCGCTCGTTGTAAATGCCGCCTTCGGCGCGTTTTCCCATGGAACTGGCCATGGTAATTCCGGCGCGACGCGGCAAGCCGAGAAGATGTTTAACTCGTTTCGAATCCAACCCTTCCATGGGACAGGAGTCGAAGCCCTCTGCCCTCGCCGCCAGCATGAAGGTCTGACACGCCAGGGCGGTCGTTTTGTGCGCCCAAACGTCCATGTGTGCCAGGCTGATGGGCTCACGAGGAGTGGGCTGACCCCAGCCCCGTACCGTGAACCAAATCCATTTGAACGGACGGAAAATACCCAATGGTCCTTGGTTGTAGACCAACTTGGTGATTTTCTCAAAGTACTGGAAGGCTTTTTCGGGGGTCTTGGGATTGGAGCGCAGGTGCGCAATCATGCGGTCGTTGTTGCGGCGCCACAAATCTGGGCGGGCGACAAACACAAACAGTTCCTGGGCCGTGGTTGCCGCCGGTTGGCCCAAGCAATACTCGGCCAGTTTCGCCTTCTTATCAGCGGAACGCACCCAGTGAATTTCCCATACCTGAAGGTTTGAAGAATTGGGGGCTTTCAATGCCGCATCCATCGCCCGTCGCACCAACTCCTCGGGCACGGGATCGTCCGCATAAATCCGAACGCTGCGCCGCGAATCCACCACGTCATAAAATGCCCCTGCATCGGTAGCGGGCGCTTCCAAGACCTGACGCTTGGACGCCTTGGCTGCTGAGGAGTCGAATACCTTGACCTTTACCATGCCGCAAACTTAGGCGGTGCGGTGTTCGATGACAACGGGTTCCGCTGACGTTTGCGCTTTTTCTGAAAAATGGAAGGCATTGCGGATGCGGAGCGCCGCTCGCTCGTAATCGGCCTCGGTTCGCGCATGGATGAAGGCCAACGGCGTTTGGGCATCGGCCGCCGAACCCTGACGCATCCAACCTGAGCATCCAACGGTGTGGTCAATGGATTGGCCCGCGTGGGTCCTGCCACCACCCAAATCCACCACCGCCAAACCCAATTGGCGGGTGTCTACACGCGCGAGGGATTGGCCCCAATGTTCTTCTGCAGCCAGCACTGGACGAATCACGGGCGCATTCGCCAGGTGCTTCGGGTTGGACAGTAAATCCGCAGGTCCACCCATCGCTGCGATGGATTGGGCGAAACGCTCTGCTGCTGTTCCGTCCGACAGCACACGATCCACGGCGCTTGCTCCATCGCTCTCAGAGGCAAACAATCCTGAAAGGCACCCATTCCGTATGGCCAATGCCTTGGTCACCCCATGCAGCCTTCCTTCCCTGATTTCACCCCGCAATAAGCTCATGGCCTCTTTTACCTCGAGGCCATTGCCAGCGGCATCTGCCAGTGGTTGGTTCATATCCGTGAGCAACGCTTCGGTGGGCATCCCGGCTTGGGTTCCCACCGCACAAAGCGAGTCCGACAACTCCCGCGCCACCACCAAGTCCGTCATGAACGCCCCGTTCCCGACCTTGATGTCCATCACCAACGACCCGAGACCTGCCGCGAGTTTCTTCGACAAGATGCTGGCCGTAATCAATCCGTATTGTTCCACCGTCGCCGTCACATCGCGGGTCGCGTACATCCGACGGTCGGCCGGTGCAAAATCATCGGTTTGGCCGGCAATGGCGAATCCGCACCGCTCGACCGCTCGGCGGAAAGTCGACTCGGCCGGAGCGGTGTTGTAGCTTGGGATGGATTCCAGCTTGTCAATTGTGCCGCCCGTGTGCGCCAATCCCCGGCCCGCAATCATAGGCACAAAACCACCACAAGCCGCCAAGATCGGAGCCAACACAAACGAGACCGTATCGCCGACACCACCCGTGGAGTGCTTGTCCAGAATAGGCCCTCCCAATCGTTCGGCGTCCCAGTTGAGCACCTTGCCGGAATCGCGCATGGCCAACGTGAGGTCCGTACGCTCTCGGTACGAGATGTCCTGAAAAATCGAAGCCATGGCAAAGGCTGCAATCTGGGCGTCCGTCACTTCTCCTTCCGTCACCCCTTGAATGAAACGCTGGATTTCAGCCGTTGTCAAAGCATGGCCATCCCGCTTCTTTCGTATGATTTCGGGGATCAACATGGGGATTTTTCAGCTGATTAGAGCGACAAGAACAGCCCTGCAATTGTTGCCGACATGAGGTTGGACAAGGTCGCCGCGAGAACAGCTTTGAGGCCAAAGCGTGCGATGTCTTGACGGCGCGATGGGGCCAACGATCCCAACCCACCCAACAAGATGGCTATAGACGACAAGTTGGCAAACCCACAGAGGGCGAACGAGACAATGGCTTTGGTTTTCTCGGTCAGGACCACCTCGGCACCTTCAGCCAGGTAGGGCGCGAAATTCAAGTACGCTACGAATTCGTTGACAATGAGTTTTTGACCAATGAACGATCCCGCAACGATGGCTTCATGCCACGGCACACCAATCAAAAACGCCAATGGCGCGAAGACGTACCCCAAAATCAATTCGAGGGTTAATTCCGGGTGATTGAACCATCCTCCGATGCCGCTGAAAAGTCCGTTGACGAGCGCAATCAACCCCACAAAGGCCAACAACATCGCACCGACGTTCATCGCTAACTTGAGACCGGAAGCCGCTCCATTGGCCGCCGCATCGATCACATTGACCGATTGACCATCTAACTCCTCGTTCATCTCCTCCGTCGTCAATGACTCCTTGGGCTCCTCCGTCTCCGGATAAATGAGCTTGGCAAACAACAAACCACCGGGGGCCGCCATGAACGAGGCGGCAATCAAGTACTCCAGCGGCACGCCAAGGGATGCATACCCCGCCAACACCGACCCCGCGACCGAGGCCAAGCCCCCCACCATCACCGCAAAGAGTTCGGAGGAAGTCATGTTCTTGATGAACGGGCGCACGACGAGCGGCGCTTCCGTTTGCCCAACGAAGATGTTGGCCGTGGCCGAGAGCGATTCCGCGCGCGACGTTCCCAATGCCCTGCGCAATCCACCGCCCAGCACGTTGATTACCCACTGCATGATGCCAATGTGGTAGAGCACCGCAATCAGGGACGAGAAGAAAATGATGACCGGAAGCACACGGACTGCGAAGACAAACCCAGATCCGCCGAAGAGCTCGAACATCTGATCCGAATTGAGGCCTCCAAAAATGAAGGTGATGCCATCATTTCCGTAATCAATCACGCGTTGCACGCCCTGTGAATTGGAGATCAAAAGCGACTTACCGAAGGGAAAGTAGAGAACGAAAGCCCCGAAAAACAATTGGATGGCAAACGCTCCCAACACCGTACGCAATTGGATGGCCTTCCGATTGTGTGAGGCTGCAAACGCAATCCCCACCAAAACGACCATGCCTACGAGACTCATCATCACTGTCATGGCAACGAATCTACAATGCATCCGAAGAATGTCGGCTACTCAAACGCCATTCTGCGCTTCAAAGCTCGGTACCGCTCCCATCGTGGAGCGGTAGAGGCTTGCCACACCACGCCGCAGCGCAACCAGGCGGCGGTCCAATCCGATCGCTGGTACCACCCGATGGGCAAAGCGTTGGAGCGCCAAACTTGCCACCCACCGGCGATAAAGCCCCCAATATCCCCGCAGATGGTCCGCTCCAATCGTCCTTCACACACCACATGGTTGTAGCGGTAAGAATCCCAACCTGCTTCACCGTAGACCGACTGACCCGAATTGTGCACACCATACCAAGTACCGCGCAATTTTCCCGCCCATGCCCCATGCGCCCCTGCAACCCAGACGGCCATCAACGTTCGATCCTGGTTGTACGTGCCGCGTACCGCATCTACCCGGTGCATGTACCCCGCATCGATGCCTCCACGAAGGCTGCGGCGCTCAGTGAGCTCAAACCGCACGGTTCCCTCGGTCTCTGTCCACAGCCTGAATCCCTGCCATCCAGCGGCAGCGCTCGCCGCAGAACGCAAATCAATTCCGTTTCCAACCGGTCCTTCGCGCATGGACCAATTGTGAAATTGCAACTCTTGGTGGTGCACCACCACGACCAAATCCGCGAGGTGATGCGTGCGGCGTTGGCCAATTTTGTTCAAGCGAACGTGTCCCCGAACACGGGTTAAAATGGGAAGGCGCAATTCCGCCCCCACGTTGAACTCACCGCGATCAAAACCAACATTGGAAGCATAGTTCCATGTGTGCTTTTCGACGTAAATCCTACCTGTTCGCCCATCATTTCGCAGGGCCATCCACCACCGACCGCTCCAGTGTCCAGCGGCAAAAGCACGCCACTCCTCTTGAAAACGCAAACTTTGTTCCCAGCTCGTTCCTTGGAATGCGCTGACTTCAATGCCGGTTTCCACGCGCTCGTTGAGGGCACGACGCAAGCCCGTGTTGATGTCTAACCGAATTTGATTGGCATCAGGTTGACCCGAGTAGACCTCCCGGTCAATTGCACCCTTCCAGTGCAACGTATTCAGCCCGATGCTCTCGTGGCCCCAGCCCTTTAGCGAAGCGACAGAGGTGTGGGTAGAAATCGGCGCAGTCGATTGCAGTGGATTGATGGCGAAACCAGTTCCTGCATCAAATTGAACCGCGTGCCATGAGTGCTGGCCAAAGTTCACTACAGGAAACGCCAAGGCGATGGCCAAGAGCAATCCTGAGCACACCCACCGTAACTGGTTCCTCTTGCATGAACACTGCATGCTGCGGTATACGCCAAACCAGGCTCAAGGGTTGCGGCGGGCGGGCAGCTTGAACGACTGGGGCAAGAACTGGGACACGTCCGCTGAAACTAGCACGTTTGACGCGCCCGTTTGCATCAAAAATCGAATCGGTGTACCCTGTCGGTCTTCTGTCTCGAGCATCACTTGTCGGCAACCTCCACAGGGTGAGAAATCAAGAACGGGCATGGTGCTGTCGGTGACGACTGCGGCAGCGATAATGGGGTCATCTGGATACTGCGCACCCGCCGCAAAAAAGGCAACGCGCTCAGCACACAACCCACTCGGATAAGCCGAATTTTCTTGGTTACTGCCCGCCACAATGGCACCTGAAGCCAACCGGACCGCGGAGCCCACATTGAACTTCGAATACGGGGAATAGGCCGATTGGCAGGCGTTGTGTGCGGACTGGAGCAATTCCCGGTCGGAGGTTTCCAGCTCATCCGCCCGCCATTCCTCGAGGTCAAAAGACCGTTCA
>CAXREW010000308.1:0-3143 GCA_964229455.1 Flavobacteriaceae bacterium
ACGGTGCGCTGACTGAATCCGAACACGTTTTCATCGACCGGGGATTGGAGCGGTGGTGGACTGACAACCGGGGGAAAACTGATTGCATTCGCGTCCTAGAAATCGGCTTCGGCACGGGGCTCAATGCAGCGCTCGCTTGGCAATGGGCTGAGCGCCGGGGCGTCGCACTGGAATACGTGGGCTTGGAGCCCTTCCCATTGGAGCCCGAAGAGGCAGAAGCGTGGGCGGCATCAGGACTTCCGGACGACTTGGCACAGCGCATGGGAGCCCTGCACCAAGATGCAGCCGGGCCTGTGGGCTTAAAGGCTCCGGGATTTTCTGCAGTCGTCTGGCGAAGCACACTGCAAGATTGGGGTGGTGGAGGTACATTTGATGTCTGCTTTTATGACGCATTTGCACCCACCCAGCAGCCTGAACTCTGGGAGATTGAAATTTTCGAAGGACTGTTGCCGTGCATGAATCCGGGCGCGGTTTTGGCCACGTATTTCGCCAAGGGCCAAGTGCGCCGCAACATGGAGCGCGCCGGTTGGAAGGTGGAACGGCATCCGGGTCCACCTGGCAAGCGCGAAATGCTCGTTGCGTGCAATGTTCCGGTCTCCCGATGGAACGTCCGCTGCTATGCCTTGATCTTGAACCCGTCACGCACCCACATTCTCGTGGCGCGTGAGCGGTTTCCCGATGGTTCGGTCGGATGCAAATTTCCCGGTGGCGGCGTGGAGCCTCGTGAGGCTTTGGTGGATACGTTGTGGCGGGAGTGCGCTGAAGAATTGGGGTCAACAGAGGGCCTTACGTGGCTGGGCCATGCCTACACCAATGATTTTTTCGTCAGCAGCGCCTTCCGAGAGGACGAGCAAATCCTCGCGGTTTACCATTGGATGCAAGCCGATCATGAAGGCATCGCGTGGTGGGACGAAAAGCCGGCCACTGTTGCTGCTTCCGAGCCGTTGCTCGAAATGAACTGGGAAGCTTTGAGCGAGTTGACGCCAGATGCCATGAGGTTTCCAATTGACCGGCATGTAGTGGTGAATTTGAAGGCGTGGCTGGTGGCTATCCAATCAGGCCCAAGCGCTGGTTGACGCAATCGTCGATGCGTTGGTAGAGGTGCGCCGGTGAAAACGTGCGCCACCCGAGCTCACTCAATTCGCCTCCCAGCACAAAGTAGCTGTCCAGGTCGATGGCCTTCATGTCATCAATGACGTGTTCTCGGAAGTTCAGCAAGGCTATCCAGCCGTCGTCTTCGGTGACTTCATCAAACCACTCTTCGTAGTAGCAATCATCGCTGAAGTGGAAGTTGAGCACATTCTCTCCGATGAGGATGTAGCGGTGGATGCCCTCGGCCATCAGCACGTCAATCACCTCGCGTTTGAGCTGCATGATGTCGTTGTACAAGCAATCATTCCATTCGCCGATGAACTCGATGATGGCGAAGCGTTCGTCGTAATCGACAAACAGGATTTTGCAAAACAAAGTGGGCGAGTGGATGGAGTCCCACTGTGGATGGATGAAGTAATTGTAGACTTTGGTCGAATACTCAAATTCGCTGTAGGTCCGATCAAAAAAGGGACTTCGCGGGTCGTTGCTCGCTACGTAGTGGTTGCGCCACGCGTAATACGGTTCCAGGGTGTGCATGGCCTATCCTCGTTCGTTCAACTGCTCAATCGACGCGCGCACGTCGTTGGTTTCTTGGAGGGACGCCGCAGCCTCTTCCATCGAGGCACCCGTGGCTTCTCGGATCATGCGGATGCCGCGTTCTTGAAGTTTGGCATTGGAAGGCTTCATGTCCACCATTTTTGAACCCACCACATGACCGAGTTGAATCATGGCTGTTGTGCTGATCAAATTAAGGATCAACTTGGTGGCCGTTCCAGCATTGAGCCGGGTGCTGCCCGTGACGAATTCCGGTCCGGTCACTGCCACCATGTGATGATCGGCGACTTCCACCACGGCTGAATCGGGGTTGCACGTGATGCAAGCCGTCAGGAGCCCCGCCTTCCGGGCCGCTTTCAGTCCGCCCACAACGTAGGGCGTTCTTCCAGAAGCGGCGATGCCGACCAGGGTGTCCTGTGGAGTCGGTTGTGCGGAGGCGAGGTCGTTCCACGCGCCGTTGGGGTCGTCCTCAGCGCCTTCCACCGCGACTCGCAAAGCGCCATCGCCCCCAGCAATCCACCCTTGCACTTTACTCGGGTCCACCCCAAACGTTGGCGGGCATTCGCTGGCATCGAGCACGCCCAATCGGCCACTCGTTCCGGCACCGATGTAGAACAATCGACCGCCTTTTTTCATGCGGGGCACCAAGGCTTCGATAAATTGCTGAATCGGTTCAAGGCTCGCCGACACCGCATCAAACGCCGATTGCGTTTGACCGTGCATACCCGCGACCAATTCCTCAATGGATTTGGCCTCCAGCCCTTGGTGTGGGCCCGATTGTTCGGTTGGCGGGAGGTGGGATTCGTCGGCGTGCATGCAGGTGTAAAAATACGCGGACTCGGCGGGAATCAGGCACCGGCGTTCCACCAGTTCCAAGCCGCTTCTGCTTGCGCAATCAATATGGGTTTGCCGTTCATTGTTTTCGCTCCGGCGGCTTCTGCACGCTTGAGGAACGCAGTCTGCGCCGGGTTGTACACGAGGTCCACGACGAGGTGCTCAGGCCCCAGTCCTTCCCATGGGATTTCGATGCTCGCTTCGGTGTCCGGGTAAGTGCCCACCGGGGTGCACTGCACGATAAGTTTGCAATGCTTGAGGTAATCGGCATTCAGGGTTTCATACCGCATTGATTCCCATTCAATGGGCGAGCGGGTAACGTGAATGACCCTAATGCCAAGGGATTGCAAACCGAATCGAACGGCTGCAGCGGCGCCTCCGTTGCCCAAAATCAAGGCCCGCTCGTGTGCGGACGTCAAAAAGGGACGCAGGGATTTCATGAAGCCCTCTGCATCGGTGTTGTGTCCGACCCACCCATCCGCCGTCGGCTTGATGGCGTTGACCGCACCAATCGCTCGGGCCGTTGGCGTCAAATCCTGCAGCAACTGGATAATGGATTGCTTATACGGGATGGTCACATTCAATCCCTTTAAGGCCGGTGACGCCTGCGCTTCAGTTTGCAACCAATGCCCAAAGCCGTCGAGGTTTGCGCGTTCGAACCG
>CAXREW010000309.1:0-4089 GCA_964229455.1 Flavobacteriaceae bacterium
GCCGCCCGTGCCGCTGTCGTTCATTGCGACAGCTTCAAATCCCCCCGCGTACGGAGCATTGGTCCATAGCAAGTCCACTGATTCGGCGTTGAGGGCCTGAACCTCGAGGACTCCATTGCCTGCGTAGGCGTCGGACAGGAGGGGGGTACTTACGTTGATTTCAGCGTGCGATGACAGGAATTCCATCCGTGCTTCGACCGTGCTCAAAATGCCGGCAAACCCCCAGTCAGCCCAAAAGGCGTTGTTCACATTGGTCGAGAAAAACGACATGGGAAACAGGCTGTTTGTGTCATCTGAGGCGGCATTTTCCACGAGGTTTTGCATGCCATCGACGGTCTGTTGAATGCCGTCCAGCCCCATAGATTCGCTCATGATGGTTCGGATGTGCGCCAAGTAGCGTTGCCGGTGTTCTGGCTGCCCGAAAAGGTATTCCGTCAGCGGTCGCGAGTCCCACGCCGCCCCATTTCCCGTGAAGAACGGGTCGAAGTGGTAGACATCATTGGGGCTCCAGTAGCTCCAGCCCATGATGGCGCCGACAAACGAGTTGTCCAAATCCCACGGAATCATTTGAAACCGCCCTTCCTCATCGAGGTAGAGGTAGTAATTGTGCACGTAGTAGCCGTTGTAGGTGTCGAGGTTGCTGACAACGGTATTGGCCGCCATCGCCCACAAAACGCGGTCGATGTTGAGCACTTCGTCGAGTTGATCGGGGTTGAATTGCAGGGTTTCAATCAGGTTGAGCAATTCGGCCCAGCCGTTGTCCGATTTGATGGTGTAGCTGTCGAAATAGAGGGCGGTGTCGGGCCCTAGGTAGCGCAAATTTGGGATGCCGCCTTCTGTGCCGTCTCCGTTTTCATCACAAAACACCCCAGCACCGTCACACTTGAACAGGACCCCATCGTTTTCATCGAAGTGTTTGTTCAGGAATTGGCGGTTGATGCTCTCCGTATTCACATACAAGCCGGTGTAGTCCCCTTGGGTGTAGAGCTTGATGAGGTTAATTTCCGGCGTTGGCAAGTACTTGCGGTAGATGCGGCTGGCTGCGTATTCCTTGCAGTAGGTCGGATCGAGCCAGGCGTTGGCCAATTTGACCTTGTTGTAACCGAGCAAATCTTGCCCTGAAATCCAGTAATTGAAATCGAGGTTGTACGGGACCTTGACGCTTCCTTCGTCGTTGGGCAGGCAAAACGTGGAATTGCCCTTATACCGCGTCCCAACGCTGTCCAACACCAATCCGTCCAGCTCGACCGTGGCGGGAATCCGAAGTGAGGGGTTGTTGAAAAACGCATCCACCAGGGTTTGGTGGTAATTGGCATCCTCAAACGTGACGTGCATCTCGCGCAAGAGTTCTGCATCGTATAAACTCCCCGCACCATCGTACAGCAACTGCGGGTTGTAGGTGCTGATGTTCTGGGCGTTCACACCAAGGGTTGCCACCGCCAACAAAGTGGCGAGGAAGGGTCCGGAAGTTTTAGGCATGCCCCAAAACTAATGGAATGTCAGCATTTCGTTTGCCTGCACCGGAGTATGTTTGTTGGCATGAGAATAGCCCGCAACATTCTATCGGTGGTTCTGGCATTCGCTGTCGGCAGCACCACCATGTTCCTTTTGCATGACCTGCACATGTCGATTTGGCCTGAAGAGACCATGCCTGCCTCTACTGCTTCGCGTGAAGAATTTCAAGCGTGGATGGCCGGACTCAGCATGACGACCATGCTGGCCGCGACAGTAGTGCACTGGCTGGGAACCGCTGCGGGTGCAGCGACGGGAATGCTTGTGGCTGCGCGTTCCGAAGCCGATGGTAAGTGCGTCATGTGGCCCGCCTGGACGATGGGCATTTGGTTTTTCATCGGTGGCATCCTCAATTCCATTCAATTGGGTACGCCCACGTGGCTATCCGTGGTGGATGCCCTCGGCTACATTCCAGCGGCTTATGCGGTAGGCCGGTTGTTGCGGCGGTGAGGCATTAGCCCTCAAAAGCCGCCACCAGCTGGGGCACGACTTCCGGATTCAGCAGGGTCGAGACATCGCCCAATTCTGAGCTGCGGCCTTCTGCGATTTTGCGCAAGATGCGGCGCATGATTTTGCCCGACCGCGTTTTGGGCAAGCCCGGTACCACCAGGATACGGTCTGGTCGTGCCACACGTCCGATGGCTGAAACAACGGATTCGGAAGCCTCTTCGGCCACGGCAGCATCGATGGCATCCGTACCTACAACAAAGGCGCAGATGCCTTGGCCTTTGATTTCATGTGGAAAACCGACCACGGCGCTTTCGACGACGTTATTTGCCTGGTTGATGGCCTCCTCGATTTCGGCGGTGCCAAACCGGTGACCGGAGACATTGATAACGTCGTCCACGCGGCCGATGACCCGGATCATGCCGTCAGCATCGCGTTTCGCCCCGTCGCCCGTGAAGTAATGCCCGGGGTGGGCAGCGAAGTAGGTTTGTCGGCACCGTTCGTGATCACCGTACGTGGTCCGGATGATGCTGGGCCAGGGGTGCTTGAAGCACAGGTGACCCTCCACGCCGGTTTCGGTGATTTCTTCGCCGTCGGCAGTGAGCAAGACCGGTTGGATCCCCGGAAGGGGAAGTCCGGCGTGCCCGGGTTTCATGGGACTCAGTCCCCCGAGGCCGGAGAGCATGATGCCCCCGGTTTCGGTCTGCCAGAACGTGTCAACCACCGGGCATTGTTCCCGTCCGACTACCCGGTGGTACCAATGCCACGCCTCGTCGTTGATGGGTTCGCCGACGGTGCCGAGCACCTTCAACCGCGACAGGTCGTGGCGTTGAACCGGTTCGTCTCCATGTGCCATGAGCGCCCGGATGGCTGTCGGAGCCGTGTAGAAATGGGTTACCCCGTGGTGGGCGCATGCGGCCCAGAAGCGGTCGACATCCGGATAGGTCGGTACCCCCTCGAACATGACTTGGGTGGCGCCTGCGAGCAACGGACCGTACGAGAGGTAGCTGTGCCCCGTGATCCAACCGATGTCTGCCGTGCACCAAAATACATCGCCCGCGTTGGCGTCGTACTGGAACACATTGACAAACGAATAGGTCGTGTACACCATGTACCCGCCGTGCGAATGGACGACGCCTTTTGGCTTGCCCGTGGAGCCAGAGGTCTACAGGATGAACAAGGGATCTTCTGCGGCCATGGCCTCGGCAGGGCAATGGGTCGCCATGCCCTTGATGGCATCGGCCCAGCGTACGTCGCGCCCAGCTGTCCAATCAACAGATGCTCCTGTCGACGGAAACATCCACACCGTCCGTACGCTGTCGCATTGGTGGAGTGCGTCATCGACCACGGACTTGAGGGGAATGCGCTTCGCGCCGCGCCGCACTTCGTCAGCGGTGAGGACGGCTACGGCACCGGCGTCTTGAATGCGATCGGCCAATGCTTGGGCGCTGAACCCGGCAAAAACGACACTGTGGATAGCGCCGATGCGCGCGCATGCCAGCACCGCGAAGAGCAATTCGGGGACCATTGGCATGTACAGCACCACCCGGTCTCCTTTCCCGATGCCCTGGGCTTTGAGGCCATTGGCTACCCGACAAACTTCACCGTGCAGTTCTCGGTAGGTGAAGGATTGCCGTTCATCCGCAGGGTCATTGGGCTCCCACAGAATGGCCGTGCGATTGCCGTTTTCGGCGAGGTGCCGATCCAAGATATTTTCGGTGATGTTCAAGACGCCATCGCTGAACCACTTCACGTCCGGCGTGGTGAAATCCCATTCGCACACCTTCGTGAATGGTTGCTTCCAATGGAACGTCTTTGCGATATCTCCCCAGAATTTTTCAGGGTTGTTGACGCTCTCCGCATAAGCGGCTTCATAGGCGGCGAAGGAATCCAGTCTCATGCACAGAAAGGTAGCATAAAATGCGCGGTGCCTTGGCTGAACTTGGTCCGACTCAGCTTTGTTAGTCAGGTATGGGCCGGAAACGCGATCTGAAAAATGTACACGCCAAGCGCCCCCCGTAGTTCAATCCGGAAGACCCGGAGGATTTGAATGAATGGGGGGATGAATTGGAGCAGATGACATCGCGTCGCCGCCTGCACAACGAGCGCCACCGACCCGGTAAAGCCGAC
>CAXREW010000310.1:0-11700 GCA_964229455.1 Flavobacteriaceae bacterium
GTTCGGAACCCACTTCTTCTTCGCCTTCGATCATGAACTTCACGTTGCAATGAAGAGCGTTGCTTTGCACCATGGCTTCTAAGGCCTTGACATGCATAAAAAATTGCCCCTTGTCGTCGCACGCCCCGCGAGCGAAAATCGCGCCTTCAGGATGTAGGTCGGTTTTTTTGATGACCGGCTCGAACGCAGGTGCATCCCACAGCTCTAGTGGATCTGCCGGTTGAACATCGTAGTGGCCATAGACCAATACCGTCGGTGCGTCAGGGGCGACCATTTTCTCACCGTACACAACAGGATAACCTTCGGTGGGGATGATTTCGACGTTTTCACCGCCCGCAGCTTCCAATTGCTTCGCCACGAGTTCGGCGCATTTTTGGACATCGCCTGCAAACGCAGGATCAGCAGAAACGGATGGAATGCGGAGCAGTTCAAACAGCTCTTCTAGGAAACGATCGCGGTTGGATTCAATGTAAGGCTGACAGGCAGACATGGTCGTGGGTTTTGGTTCAATCTGTCACGAATTTAAGCCAACTCAGCTTGTGCCCCATGCGCACAGGCCCGAGCGACTTGGGAAACCGAATCGATGGCCGACACGCTATATTTGACGGCGATGGCCAAGCGACCTCAAACGCCCAATTTTGAAGACACGCAGCGCGCGTTTGCCCACCTCTCGGGGGGGGAATTGACGCGGGCATTGGTCTTGTTTCAAGCCGTGGGCAACATCCGGTTGGTGCGCGTTGGAAAGGCGCTGATGCAGCTCGCGCTGGCCTTGCGCATCCCGGTGGGCTGGGCCATTCGCCCAACGGTCTACAGCCACTTCTGCGGAGGCGAGACCATTTCCGAATGCGAAGATACGGTTGCGACCTTGGCCAACAACCAGGTCCACACCATCCTCGACTACAGTGCAGAAGGCAAGGAGCAGGAGGCTGAATTGGACAGGACGCACCAGCGCATACTCGAGGCCATTGAAGCGACCCAAGGCGATGACCGCCACGGGTTTTCAGTCTTCAAAGTGAGCGGCGTGGCCTCAACGGCCTTGTTGCAAAAGGCGGCCGAGCACCCCGACCAGTTAACCGATGCGGAAACCGAAGCGTGGAACCGTGTCAAAACACGTGTAGACGAGCTGTGCAGCCGCGCAGCCGCGCTTGGCACGCCCATTTTCATCGATGCCGAAGAAACTTGGTTGCAAGGTGCCATCGATGCGCTGGCTATGGATCAAATGAGCAAGCACAACACTGAACACGCGGTGGTCTTCAACACCGTTCAACTTTACCGCCACGACCGCTTGGCCTACTTACAGGCGATGACCCATCAGGCCGCCGAAGAGGGCTGGCACCTCGGAGTCAAACTCGTCCGGGGCGCCTACATGGAAAAGGAGCGCGAGCGGGCTGCAGAACGCGGCTACCCTTCGCCCATCCAACCCGACAAAGCCGCCACAGACCGCGACTTCGATGCCGCGATTCAGTGGTGCGTCGAACACCTCGACCGGGTGGCGTTTTGCGCGGGAAGCCACAACGAGGCGAGCAACGCCCTCTTGGCGCAATGCCTCGAAGATGCGGGCATCCCGGCGAATGATCCCCGTGTGTGGTCCGCCCAGCTCCTGGGCATGAGCGACCACATCAGCTTCAACATGTCTCAATCGGGGTTGAATGTGGCCAAATACGTGCCGTTCGGCCCCATTCGCGAAGCCATTCCGTACTTGATTCGGCGCGCCGAGGAGAACTCTTCTGTCGCCGGACAAACCTCAAGGGAATTGGAACTCATCCGACGCGAAGTGCAGCGCCGGAAACAACCGGCCTGATCCTTACAACGTGATGCTGATACCGGCTCGGAAGAGGCGCGGCATGTTGGGACGCAATCCTGCCGGACGCATGGCCACAATGGCCGTTGAATTGAACGCGTTGTTGACACCAACGTACGCGGTGCACTGTTCATTGATCTCGTAACGGTACATTGCATCCAAAACCGTCAGCGCATCCGTCGCATTGGCCGCATCAGGCGCGGCTTGCCCGGCTTCCACACGCATGGATGATGCATACCTTGCGTTGAACTCCAACGCATGGTCCCCACGGATGACGGACAACTGGGCATTGCCTTGGTGAGGCGATAAGTAGGGCAAATAATCCCCGGCTTCGACCACGCTCCATGGACCAAAATCGCTTTCAAAAGCGGAGGTAAACTGCGCTAAGGTGTACGTGTACGTCAACCGCAGTGGGAGCGCTACATGGGCGGCATTGGGTGCCAATTCACCCGCCCATTCGCATTCTACTCCACTCGTCTGCGCCGAGCCGCCGTTGAACAAATCTCCGGTCCCCAGTCCACCTGTGGCCGTCAAGTCCGATCCCAGCAAGTCAGCGTAGGTGTTATGGAACACCACCAACTGACCGGCACTGTGCACTCGACTCCAGCGGTACCCCAATTCGGCGTTCACGCTGGACTCCGGACGGGTATTCGGTGCACTTCCCGGTGGAATGAACCCGCGGTGCACGCCCAAGAAAAGGTGGTCCGCGTTCGGCAGCTCATAGGTCAATCCCACTCCGGGCAACCAAACATCCACCGCATTGTTGCGTTCTTCCGGGCTGCCTCGCCGTTCGGTATCGGTGGAGGCAAAGGATTGGCGGTAGAATTCCATGCGTTCCGTCCGAATTCCCGTGGTCAGGGTCCAGTGCTCGTGGCGCAACGTGGCCCGGACAAACCCGGCGAACGCTCGGGCGCCGTCAATCCGGTTGCCCGCACCGCCAGGTGTTCCCGCTTCGATTAGGCGCATGTGATTGTCGCTGAGGCGGTACGCATCGCGCCACTGGAAACGGTCCACCCAGTCCGAATGGAAGCGCGCTCCGTACACCACTTGATGGTGGTTTTCTGCTCCCCACTTGAAGGTGCCGCGGTGCTGTACGCCGCGGGTTCCGTACCAGCGGTTGTTTGCTTTCACCAGCAACGATTCGCCCTCCGGAGTGTCAGCCTTGAGCACATCCACTTCATTGGATGCGTAGAGGCTGAGCAAGCTGGTGCGCTCGCCATTCGCGTCGCGGTACCCGTCGAGCTTGTACCAATTCCGGTGAAACCGGGTCCGGTAAACGTCCGTCTCAAATTGCCAACGATCAGAAACGGTGACTTCATGCCGCAGCACAGCCTGGTTCTGGTTGGCCGCCATCACGTCTTGAGATGAAGCCGCATACCGTGCGAGTGGATCAGCGGTAAAATCCGTTTCGGTCAAGCCGGCATAGGTTTCGTGGCTATCCTCTTCGACGAATCCGACCTTGAATTGGAAGCTCTGCGTAAGGCGCCGTTCCGGAGCCGCCGTCCAACGCACCTTGGCGATGCCATCGGTTTTGGCAAACCCCGTCGGTTGGTCCCCCGGCAGGTGCTTGAAGCCGTCACTGCCCAACTGCATCCCTTCCACCAAGGTTCCCCATGTTCCCTTCTTCCCGGACCAATGTTGCACCACGCGAAGGTGGCGGAGGTGGCCACCGTACCCACTGACTTCTGAACGAAATACTACTTGCTCGGACGCCTCCTCAATGGGGGTTGTGACCAAGTTGATGGCGCCACCAGCGGTCTGAGGGCCAAAGGCAATCTGGCTGCTTCCTTTGAGGACTTCCACCGCGCTCATTCGGGCAATCGATGGGAAGTAATACGCGGCCGGAGCCGTGTACGGTGCCGGTGCCATCAGCACCCCATCTTCCATCAAGGTGATTCGCGCACTTCGTTCAGAACCCGAGCCGCGCAAACCAATGTTGGGCCGCAATCCGTACCCGTCTTCTTCCTGGATGTTGACCCCACTCACTGCACGCAGCACACGCAGCGGATCGGTGAACGCATACCGCTCCAACTCGGCCGGCGAAATCACGTGCAATGCGCCCGGCACCTCATCCAAACCACGTGCCCCTGCTCCCAACCCGACTGTTTCAATGGACGCCTCCGGAAGCGCGTGCCATTGCGACAACATCGCCGAAATCGAATCCTCACTTAGCGGAGCCGAATCCTGTGCTTTGGCCCCCCCGTAGAGAAGGATGAAAGCGGCCACGAAAAAGGAGAAAAAAAGGCGGTGCATGGTTCTTGATTTGCACTGCAAATTTGTGCGCCCGTTGCGCCATGAACAATCCCTCAAATGGGGTAATTTAGAATTATTCTAAACAACGATTGGCACCGCTTGTCGGCTCAACCCTTCATCCATCGGATGCTCTGCTGGTGCTGTTCAAACACCAAGTGCAGCACGTACGTGCCTGCTGCCAAATCGCTCACCACAAGGCCTTCCAACGCTTCGTCCACTTGGACTTCACGCACAAGGCGACCGCTTGCATCCAACAGGCGAACCGTCAACGGTTGTTCCATTCCTGCAGGAATCAGGCGCAACCGGTCCCCAGCTGCCACCGGGTTGGGCGCCACCCGCCAGTCGCTCGCGGTTGGATCGAATCCGGGCCAGCCGGTGGCCTCCGTGCTGGCAACCACAACAGGTGTACGGTCCGCATCGTTGTACATGCTTTCGAACGCCGAGATGCGTTCGCTCTGGTCTGAAAATTCAAACAAGGCACTCACCCACCGCGCCGGTACCGCTTGGTAGTGCAAGCGAGCCGAGGCTACGACGCGCATAGCCTCTGAATCGGTGGAAATTCGATACACCAATCGGTCGGTGCCGGAGCCTTCTTCGCCATCCCGAAGGTTGAAGTCTGCATCGAGTGCAGCCATGGGTCCCACTTGAACCGTGTCGTAGACCGGATGCAAAGCCGAGAAGCCACGCGGCACCAAGCGGTTGTCCTTCAAAATGACATCCGCGCGTTCGAGCACTTGGGTATTCGCCCCGGTGACATCGCCCATAACCAGCTCGTACACCTGCACTTGGTCTTCAGCGTTGATCTCGTTCCAGTGGGGTTCGTACACCTCATCCCGCCCATAAATCCCATCGGCCTCCGACCACCGACCGCTGTGGAACAACGTGTCCGTCCCGCCGTCCGTCAAGATGAATTCCAAGAACGCCACCCGCGCGGGATAACCACTCGGGAACTTGTGGCCCGCCAGGTTTTCGACTTCCACCTCGAACGCCCATTCCCCCGGGTCTGAGGCCAGTTGATTGACACTCAGGCGAGCTGTTTCGTGTTGCAGGGAAGCAACGGTTCGGGCGATGGTGGAGTCGAATTGGGTGGGCGAGGCACTCAAACTGAGCTGGACGGCGTTGTCGCGCATCAACTTCAACATGAAGGCATTGCCGCCGACCAGGTGGTGTTTTCCGAACCGCTGGGGGAACAACCAATTGGGCTGGGTAGCCGCAATGGCTCCACCTTCCACTTGTGGCATGTGGCAGGTTTGGCATTGGACGTTTTCGGCATTGAAGGCCGAGTTGACCCACTCGAGGTAGGTGGTCTGCTCAAAAAAGACATTGCCGGTTTCTTCGCCTTCAAGGTCCTGAGTGTGGGTGTACAACGAGTGGCAGCTCGCGCAAACTTCGCTGTTGCGCATGTGCTCACCGTACGCTGGGATAAAGCCCGTCTGGCCGCTCATGAGGCCGTCCCATGGATTCTCAAATCCGCCCCAGGCAACGTTCTCTTCGTTGATGGGCAAATCGCCGTTGTGACGGCCCGCCAATCCAATATCGTCAATGCTGTGGCATCCGGTGCAGCCCACTCCGTCCAATCCGAGTTCATCATCGAGCAGGTCCTCCAAGGTGTACCCGTTCGGTCCAGCGGTGCCGGTCATGTGGGCCTCGTGGTATCCCTGCGGCGCGTGGCAGGCCGTGCACAGGTTCTCGATGGACTCGCGATGCGTGGGATTGACCAGCCCCTCGTGGTCCACTTTGGCCTGCCAAAACGGGTCCCGGGCGCTGTTCGCCATCAACGTGGCTTGCCAATCTGTTACCGGACTGACAGTCGCGCCATTTTCATCCACGAGTGCGTGGCCATTCGGATCCGGCGCATGGCAATTGACGCAGTTGCCCGAACCGGTGAAATACACCCCTTCCTCGGTGCAGAGTTCCCCCATTCGCCAGCGCGTCCACTCGGCATCGTTCTTGCCAAACCGTTTGTGCGGGTCTTGTGCGCCCGTCAGCAATTGCCCGAAACCGAGGGCCACCAAAGGCACGAAGAGGGCAATGTAGGTTCTGCGGAGCATGGAGAGGGAATGGTATCTTTGCAAAGTTAGCCTGCAAAGTAGATTCATGCCTTCACATTATGCCCTCCATCGCCGCGGACGTTCCGCGCTCTTTGCCATTGTTGCCACTTTGCTCGCGTGGACGAGTGTGGGCCAATCCACCGCTCCGGAGGCCATTGTGGGCGAACGGTTGATTGCAGCAGAATGGCCAGTCTCCGTGCGCCCGGCATCGCACGCTGAGGAAGAGACCAACCTTCTCATTGTCTGCCACAGCGGTTTGGTCATGTGGTACGACGAGGAGACAGGAGAAGTCCGCGACGAGCCCTTTTTGGATTTGAGTTCAACCGGATTGGACCTCTGTGATTACGGCATCATGAGCGAGCAAGGCTTGAACGACCTCATCTTGGACCCCGACTTCGAAACCAATGGCCTGTTCTACGTCATCTACAACGGTTACCGTCCCGACGGCACCGGCACGTTCATCGACGAACGGCTCGTGTGCTTCGGCACCAACGAGGACCGCACCGCGGCCGACACCGATACGTGGTCCGAGGTCCTTGAGCTCGTGCAGCCTGCCCGTGGACACAATGGCGGCCAACTTCACTTTGGACCGCTCGATGGCTACCTGTACATCAGCACAGGCGACGGCGGCGGCACAGGAACGGGAGAAACCGGCGGCGGCAGCGGTGGTGACGACCACGGCCCCATCGGAAACGGGCAGAACCTCGAGACATTGCTCGGCAAGCTCCTGCGCATCGATGTCAACGGACTCGATCCGTACACCATCCCCGAAGGCAACCCGTTTGTCGGCAACCCGGATGCCCTCGACGAGATCTGGGCGTATGGTTTCCGGAACCCGTGGCGCTGGAGTTTCGACCGCTTGACCGGAGACAAATTCATCGGAGACGTTGGTGAAGTTGATTGGGAAGAAATCAGCATGGAGTCGGCCGGATCGGCGGGTGGACTCAACTTCGGATGGCGCTTGATGGAGGGCCCCATGTGCTACGAACCCGTGGTGGATTGCGACCCCGACGGGAGCCTCGAGTTGCCCATGTTCTCGTACCCCCACGAAAACGGTTGGTGCTCAGTCATCGGCGGTTACCGCTACCGCGGCAGCGAAATCTCCACCTTGTACGGCAGCTATGTCTTCACCGACGCGTGCGGCTTTTACGATGTCAAATTCTGGTCCCTCACCGAACAAGCGGACGGCACATGGGTGGATGCACCGCTGGACATTCAAGTTCCAGACGGCTTCGTGCCGTGGGATGAGACGCGTTTTGCGTTCAGCGAAAACAACCGCGGTGAGCTCTACTTGTGCACGCGCCTCAACATCTACAAACTGGTATACGACCCGGCCGATCAATCCGGCGGTGAAGAACTGGCAGATGCATTGCGGTTTACGCCCAACCCCGTTGTCATTGGGAACGATGTCGTCTTGGACGTCGGTGCCAACGCATTTCTTACCCAACTGCGCATCACGGATGCCAGCGGTCGATTGGTGCATGACGTGGAACTCTCCGGAGTGGAAGCTCCTTACACGTGGAACACCTCGGGCATGACCGCAGGAACCTTCATCGTTGAAGCGTGGAGCGCCGGAAGCGCTGCGCCGGTCCGCGGCAAGTTGAGCGTTATTCGTCCGTAGCGCACGGGCAATCGATGGCTTCTCGCACTGCGGCCATTCCGACGGAGGCGCTGTGCTCTAAAAAGCACACCGTTAGCGTCTCAAATGGGCAATCCTCCTGCATCTCAAACAGGTAACACGGGCGTTCTTCCCGTGCTGCGCTCTCTGACCAATTGATGTCCGCCGCCAGCAGCCATTGCATGACCTGGTTTCCGTCCGCACGGGTGGGACCCTCGCATTCCAAAAGGCACTGGAGGGGCGCATCCGGCTGAATTCCCTCAAGCTGCATGCGGGCTTTGATGCGCTTGCCGGGCAACCAATCGTTGCAACTGCGGCCACTGAAAAAGAGTGCGCTCAACATGACGCCGATGATGACGCCGATGCCGTAGCGCAGGAATCGTTGACGAAAATTCACGACCCAAAAGTACGACACGCCGCAACGGAGGCGGCTTGCGTTGTAATTTTAGGCTCCGATGATTCGCACAAGCAACCTCGCATTTCAATACCAGAAGGACAGCCCACTGCTGACCTTTCCGGATATCGAGTGCCCCGCGCAAGGACAACTGCTCTTGCTCGGCGCGTCCGGGTGCGGAAAGACCACCCTGCTGCATTTGCTCTGTGGCATGCTGCAGCCTACCCAAGGTGAAGTGCAAATCAACGGCCGAGCGCTGCATCAAATGAACGAGGCCGAGCGCGACACTTTTCGCGGCCAACATATCGGCATCGTCTTTCAAAAATCGCACTTCCTCCAAAGCCTCACGGTGCTGGAGAACCTCGCCATGCCCGCGTTCCTCAGCGGAGCGGCGTTCGACAAGCGCGAAGGTCTCCAACTTTTAGAAAAGCTCGGCATTAGACACAAGGCCAACAGCCGTCCGCGCGACCTGAGCGTCGGTGAGCAGCAACGCGCCGGAATCGCCCGGGCATTGATCCACCGACCGGCCCTCGTACTTGCGGATGAACCCACAAGCGCCCTCGACGACGTCAGCACAGCGGCTGTTATGAACCTCTTGGAAACGCAGGCTGCAGCCGCCGGAGCGACCCTGGTCATCGTCACCCACGACCAGCGGCTCAAGGACCGCTTTGGCAACCGCCTGGATCTCACCGCTCAACCCCAGTCGGCATGAAATTAAACTGGCTGTACATCGCGTGGCGAAACGTTGGGCTCAAGAAGCTACAAACGGCCCTGAGCCTTGTGCTCCTCGCCTTTGGGGTCGGCTTGGTCAGCTTGCTCATGCTGTCGGAAAAACAGCTGAGCGATACGTTCGACCGCAACATTGAAGACATCGATTTGGTGCTCGGCGCCAAAGGCAGTCCGCTGCAATTGATTTTGGCCAACGTCTACCACGTCGATGCCCCCACCGGCAACATTCGGCTCGCCGATGCGGAAAAGGTCATCCGCCATCCGTACATCGCGGAAGGCATTCCGTTGGCCTACGGGGACAACAACCGAGGCTTCCGCATCGTGGGCAGCACGGACGCCTACACCGCACACTACGGAGGTGAATTGGCTGAGGGCCGCACGTTCGACACGAGTTTTGAGGTGGTGGTCGGCGCAAAGGTGGCGGAGGTGACCGAACTCAAGGTCGGCGATGAGTTTTTCAGTGCACATGGGTTGCAGGACGAGACGGACGTGCACACCGACAAGGTGTTTCGGGTCGTTGGCCGCTTGGAACCCAGCGGCACCGTATTGGACCAGCTGCTGCTCTGCACCATTTCCACCATCTGGGAGGTGCATGAAGGGCACGGGGAAGCCGTGGCACCCGAGGACCGGGAAATCACTGCAGTGCTGCTCAAAAAGCGCAACCCACTCGCCGTCCTGACGATTCCCAACACCATCCGGGAGACCAACATGCAAGTGGCCCTCCCCTCGATTGAAATCAACCGCCTGACCCAAAATTTCGGCATCGGTATGAACACCCTGCGGTCCATCGCCCTGCTCATTATACTCATCAGCTTTGCGAGCATTTTCATCTCGGTCTACGACAACCTCTTGGCGCGGCGCTATGAATTGGCCTTGATGAGGACCATGGGCGGCTCACTCGGCGGGATGTTTTTGCTGCTGTTGCTCGAAGGCGGGTTGCTGAGCACGGGAGGATCCCTGCTGGGCTTGGTCCTCAGCCGACTGGGGTTGGTCGCACTGGCGCAATTGGTGGAAGACAAATTCCGTTACGATTGGAGCAACATCGGTGTGATGCCCGAAGAACTCGTCCTCGTGGGATTGGCTATCTTTGTCGGGTTGATTGCGGCCGCTATTCCTGGCATTTCCGCCGTCCGCATCGACACATCACGCACGTTATCCGAAGCTTAATGAACCCGAAATCAACTCGTTTTTCATTTCCGAAACTGCAGCCTTCGTGGTGGTTGGGCATTATGGGAGTTGTTGCCTTGAGTGCGTTGGACTTGAGCTCTTACTGCCACCCCACGGAAGAAGGCGAACGCGCGGCCACAGCAGTCAAGGCTGCCGGGATGTTGCCCGATGTTCGCATCGCAGCGCCTGCTGATGAAGAGGCGGAAGCCTATGCCGAGTTGACCTGGCGGATGCTCGAGGACGTGGAATTTAAAGACGTTTATGTGGAGGAATTGGATGCGTACTACTGGAAGCCCACGTTCGGAGACATTGTCAATGGGTTGGAAGGCAAAGAGGTGCACATCACGGGGTACATGATTCCCGTCGATTTGGATGAGGACTTTTACGTGTTGAGCCGGTACCCGTTTGCCAACTGCTTCTTCTGTGGCGGCGCCGGACCGGAATCGGTCATGGACCTGCGCTTCGTGGGCAAGTCACCCCGTGTCTACCAAACCGATGAGCGGTTAACCTTTGCGGGCAAATTCCGCCTGAATGCGGACGACGTGTACCAGATGAATTACATCCTCGACGGTGCCGTCGAGTACACGCCCTAAGCGTCTGAACACCCGCTTCGTCCTCCGGCGCGGAGGCGGCCTTTGTTGAAGATGCGTGCGCTGTCCTTTTTGCCCTTTCTCAATTCCCGCTGCTTGTCCTCGGGCAGGTGAACGATCTCTTGGCACCGCTCCCCGCACGTGCCCTCGTACTTCTCAGCGCACGAAGGGCACTGGATGAAGAGCAGATTGCAGCCCACGTTGGAACAATTGGTGTGGTCATCGCAGGAGGCACCGCATTGATGGCACTGGGCGATCACGTCATCTGAAATGCGCTCGGCCAAGCGCTCATCGAAAACAAAGTTCTTGCCGATGAATCGGTTTTCGAGTCCTTGATCCCGCACCTGACGGGTGTATTCGATGATACCGCCGTTGAGTTGGTGCACGTTGGGAAAGCCCTTGTGCTTGAGCCAAGCCGAGGCCTTTTCGCATCGGATGCCGCCCGTGCAATACATCACGATGTTCTGGTCTTCCTTGCCTTGCAGCATGTTTTCCACCAATTCAATCTCCTCGCGGAAGGTGTCCACATCCGGCGTGATGGCCCCTTTGAAATGGCCCACCTCGCTTTCGTAGTGGTTGCGCATGTCGATGAGGATGGTGTCGTCTTTGGCCGTCAGCTCGTTGAACGATACCGCATCCAAGTGCACGCCGGTTTCGCAGACATCAAACGCCTCATCGTTGAGGCCGTCCGCCACAATTTTGTCGCGGACCTTGATGGTCAACTTGAAAAAGGATTTGCCTTCGTCAACGGTGTAATTGAGGCGAATACCGTCCAAGAAGGAAATGCTGTACAAGTGGGATTTGAAATCCTCAAGCCGATCAGTCGGGACGGAAATTTGGGCATTGATGCCTTCTTGCGCCACATAGGTGCGGCCCATTACTCCAAATTCATCCCAGTGGGAAAACAAGTAGTCGCGAAAGAAGGCGGGGTTCAGGATGTGCGCATACTGGTAAAAGGAAATCGTTGTTCGACGTTCCTCATCCGTTTGCATGCGCTCCAAGAGCACCTTCCGGTCGACCAAATTGCGCAGTTGTTGCTTCATGCGATTACAAGTCACAGTGCCTCTCCAGCGCGGAGGGTCAGGAATTTAACGTTT
>CAXREW010000311.1:0-7932 GCA_964229455.1 Flavobacteriaceae bacterium
CGGACAACCTTACGGAACTCGTTACCAACTTGAATACCATCGCCGAGCAGGACAGCTTGCTTGAGATTTGCGACCTCCCGGAAGATGAGCGCGACGACCGCATTGCGGAAATCATTGCCCAACTTGAAGAGGAGGAAGAGGAGCGAAAGCGTGCGGCGGAGGCAGCAGCGGCTGCGGAATTGGCTAACGCCGGCGATCAAGGTGCGGGCATGTTCTGGCCCTACAACGCCCAGCTCAAGGTGGCGGGTCGACGGAATTTCCGTGACTACTGGGGTGATCGCCCACTCGAAGACAACTGGCGACGTTCGTTGAAAATGGACGTGGCGTTCTCGAATGAAATGGGTGTTGGCGAAGAAGAAGCCGGGGCCATTGAATCGGTTGAGGATGGATTGGTGCCAGGCGAAATTACAAGTTTTGATGAATTGATGGACGGGTTGCCGTGCGACAGCGCAGAGAGCGAGAACGCTGTGGCTATGAGTGCAGAAGCGTATTACAACGCGGGCCTCGTATACAAGGAGAAACTCTCGGATTTGGAAAACGCCATCGACACGTGGACGGAGTTGACCGAACGCATGGACGAGAGCGAATTCCACCCCACTACTTACTACCAGCTTTACCGAACCTACCTCCAGCGGGAAGTGGAAGAAAACTACCACAGCCCGTTCTGTGAAACGTGCAACTCGGATTACTGGAGCGCCCAAGTACTCGAGCGTTACCCGGACTCGGAATGGGCCATTCTCATCGAGAATCCAGACTTTGCAGACCAGGAGGAGGTGCGCCGCGAAGAAGAACGGCTGGCGTATGAAGAGTTGCTGCAGCGGTACTATGCCAAAGCATACCAGGAGGTGCTACTCGCGGCCGATGAAATCATCAATTACAACCCCACAAACAACTACGTCTGCAAGTACCGGTTGCTTCGCGCGCAGAGCATAGGTGGCCTGAGCGCTCGAACCGGTGGGGACCGACGAGCGTACTTCGAAGCTTTGCAATTGGTTATCCGAGAATGCCCTGACACGGAAGAAGCGGAATTTACCCAAGCATTGCTCACAGCTTTGAACGGCAGCTCGCGCGATTCAGAACAAACGGAAGAGACAGAGGAAGAGGTTGAAGAGGTTGTGGTGTGGGAGCACAAACCCTACCTCACACACTACGTCGGCATGCTCGTGCCGGTGGGCCGGGGTAATGTCGAGGAGTTGCGCGCAACAATTGCGGACTTCAACAGCGAGTTCTTCGCCTCCAGCGAACTGCGTGTAACGGCCAATTTGATCAACCGCAATTTCCAGATTGTGCTCGTCAAGGACTTCAAACGGCAGGATTACAGCCTCGACTATTACGAAGTCGTCACCAATAACACCGCGGCGCTCGGGGCAATCAACACCTCCGGTTACGCCCTGTTTACCATTTCGACCGAGAACTACATCGAGCTCTTCAAAAACAAAGAGATGGACAGCTACCAACGCTGGTTCGAAAAGGTGTACTTGGAAGGGGGTGAGTGACCCTTAGTGGTTTATCAGGTTTCGAATTACCTTTGCGGCATGCTTGGAACCACCAAAAAGTCAATGAAACCAGAAACGTCATCGGATAACGCGGTCAACCGAATCGCGAAAGGCACCACCTTCGAAGGGGTGCTCCGCAGTGAAAACAACGTCCGAATCGACGGAACGTTCGAAGGAGAACTTGTTACCAAGGGCCGCTTGGTCATCGGAAACTCAGGTCGAATCAAAGGCTCTGTGTCTTGCGCTCATTGCGAGACAGAAGGAGAAATGGAAGGGAACATTCTCGTCCAGGAACTCTTCGTTTTGAAAGCCTCAGCAAAAGTACACGGCGACATCCAATATGGCCAACTCTCTGTCGAGAACGGCGCGCAGGCTACGGGTAACTTGCACTTGACCTCCAAGGTTAAGGACATCAAGGACGCCAGCCGCGACAAGCAGCAAGTGGCTTCCAAAGCGAACGCCCAGCAGCCAGCCGCGGTATAACCCCGCAGCACTTGGCACCCCAACCTCCGAATCGTACCCCGCAATCCGGCACGTTCCTGCGGTTTTCCGGCATGGCATTCACCATGGCCGGTTCCATCGGTGTGGCCGTTTGGTTGGGGCGAAAGTGGGACATCAGCAGTGGCCACGAATTTCCCCTCGGAACCCTCCTCGGCGGGGTGTTGGGAACCGTAGCCGCCATCTGGATGGTGATCAAGGAGCTGTCGAAATAACCCAACTACCATGCGTTTCCCCGCGAAACTGGCCGTGGCCAATGCATCCTTACTTGGAGCAGGAATGGTCATCCCACCGTTTGCCCCCTTTGCCGTCACGTGGGTATGGGTGGCCGTGGTGTGTTGGTACTTTGGGCTGACTTTGCTGTTGAACCACTGGATTCAATCTGCCATGCGTCGGTCGTCCATGCAATTCATCACAGCCGTGAATGGTTCGACGGCGATTAAGATGTTTTCAAGCCTTGCCCTCGTCACTGCCTACCTCGTTTTGGTGGGTGGAACGTACCGGGTGCATTTTGTCTTAGGGTTGTTCGTGGTGTTCGCTGTGAACACGGTTTTGCTCGTTGTTGAATCGCAAAATCATGCGCCTCGCGACCCGAATTGAAGATTTCCACTTCCGCAGGTAAAGAAATTCGCAAAACTTCGATGCTGCCTGTGTTCTGTGAATTACTTTTGCGCCGAATTCAGCCCAACCGCCAACAATGAATCGCCTTTTTAGTTCATTCAAGGCCCTGCTTGCCGCCTTGCTTCTCCTCTCTGGAACAGCGCTCTTGGCTCAAGACCACGGCCACGCTGATGAGCACGACGCACATGCTGAGCATACCGAGCACGATGCCCATGCTCACGGCGCTGAACACGGCGACGCGGATGCCGACCACGGCCACGAAGGCGATCACAACGAGGAAACCCCCGATCACGACGCCCACGTCGACCATGCTCACGACGAGCATGCGCACGGCGATCACGCACACGATGAAGAGTTCGTAGCGGGCACCTTCATCATCCACCACATTGCAGACGCGCATGACATCCACCTCTTTGGCGATGTCCACATTCCACTTCCTGTCATTCTGTACATCGAGGGCCAGGGATTGAAGGTGTTCATGAGCAGTGCCTTCGAAGGCCACAGCCACGGCAACAAGACGTGCGAGTTGGATGGAGTCTCGTACACCATGCACGCAGAAGACGGCGCTGCTGAGGACGGCACCCCTGTTGTTTCTGGTCAGATCACTGCTGCTGCCGCAGGCGAAGCCTTGACGGTTTATGACTTTTCCATCACCAAGTCTGTATTCGGGATGCTGCTCATCCTCGCGGTTATGGTGTGGATGTTCTTGAGCATTGCAGGCTACTACAAGAAGAATCCAGGCCAAGCGCCGAAGGGTATGGCCAACGCGCTCGAGCCGTTGATCATTTTCGTCCGGGACGAGATTGCCAAGCCCTCCATCGGGGACAAGGCAGACAAATTCATACCATTCTTGTTGACGGTATTCTTCTTCATCTTCTTCTGCAACCTCTTGGGATTGGTTCCTTTCCTTGGTGGGTTCAACATTACGGGCACCATTGGTGTAACCGTAGTATTAGCAACACTGGTCTTCTTCTTGACCAATCTGAACGGGAACAAGCATTACTGGGGCCACATCTTCTGGCCTCCTGGCGTTCCGCTTCCTGTGAAATTTATCCTGGTGCCGATCGAGGTGTTCAGCATCATCATGAAGCCAGCGGTATTGATGATTCGTTTGACGGCGAACATCAGCGCGGGACACATCATCATCCTCGCATTCACGAGTTTGATTTTCATTTTCGGTGACGGCGGTCAAGCCATCGGAGCCGGATCAGGCATGGGGATCTTCTCCACGGCCTTCATGATTTTCATGTACTTCTTGGAGTTGTTGGTGGCTTTCTTGCAAGCCTTTGTATTCACTTTGCTCGCTGCGATTTATTTCGGCGACGCTACCCACGACCCCGCACACCACTGAATTTAAATCCACCCACAATAAAAACCAACATTATGGAATTGTTGAGCATTCTTTTTGAAATCGGAGTAGGTCAAGGCCTTGCGGGTCTTGGCGCAGGTGCAGCAGCGATTGGCGCTGGTCTCGGTGTAGGTCGCATTGGCGGATCTGCATTGGACGCGATGGCGCGTCAGCCAGAAGCAACCAGTGACTTGCGTTCTAACATGATCGTTGCCGCGGCACTTGTTGAGGGTGTTGCTCTTTTCGGCATCATCATCTGCTTGCTCGTAGCCCTCGGATAATAAACGATGGGAGCGCTACTTACACCGGCCCTCGGGACCGTCGTTTGGGCATCCATTGCATTCCTTGTGGTGCTTTTCGTACTCCGCCGTTTCGCGTGGGGTCCGATTCTGTCTGCGCTGAACGAGCGTGAAGAATCCATTGCGGGCGCCTTGAATGAGGCGGAAAAAGTCCGCAAGGAAATGGAAGAGCTGGCCGCGAGCAATGAAAACCAATTGAAGGAAGCCCGCGCAGAACGCGACCGCATGTTGCGTGAAGCTCGCGAGATGGCTGACCAGTTGGTAGCCGATGCCAAAAACACAGCGCGCGAAGCAGCCGACAAGGAAGTAGCTGCCGCCAAAGACGCCATCGCTATTGAGCGCAAAGCCGCCGTTGCGGAATTGAAGGCGGAGGTAGGCAACTTGTCCTTGGAAATTGCAGAGCGTTTGCTACGGGAAAAGTTGGAGTCAAACGACGAGCAGAAAGCCCTCGTGAACCGACTCATTGATGAATCTCCATTGAATTAATCCATGGCCACTCCACGCGCAGCCATACGATACGCCAAATCCCTCTTCAGCCTTGCGGAAGAAAAAGGGGCGATTGACAGCATGGAAAAGGACATTCGGTTGTTGAACGATGCCGTTCAAGGATCCGATGACCTGGAACTGCTGTTGAAGAGCCCCGTCATTAAGGCCGACGCCAAGGAAAGCATCTTGGTGAAAATCTTCGAGGGCAAGATCGAATCGCTCACGTTGGAGTTCATCAAGATTTTGGTGCGCAAAGGACGAGAGTCCATTTTGCCTGCCATCGTTGACGAGGCGCTGAACTTGATTCGCCAGCAACGCAATGTGCGTGTGGCGGAAGTCAAGACGGCGGTAGCCATGGACGACGAGTTGCGCAGCCGTGTGAGCGCAGCTTTGAAGAACCTTCACGACGGAGAGGTTGAATTGAAGGAAACCGTAGCGCCGGAGTTGCTCGGCGGTTTTCAATTGCTCATGGACAATCGCATGATTGATGCCAGCATCAAGCGCGAGTTGGAGCTCCTTCGCCGTCAAATCACAGATCACGATTACGAACCGGAATTTTAATCCGGACACCAAAACCGAACACCAGCCGAAATCATGGCAGAAATCAATCCAGCAGAAGTCTCTTCCATTTTACGTGAACAGCTCGCAGGCGTCAAGTCAGCCGCTGAACTGGAAGAAGTAGGAACAGTCCTTCAAGTCGGGGATGGCATTGCGCGCATCTACGGTTTGACCAATGTGGAATCCGGCGAATTGATCGAATTCGAAAACGGTGCCCGCGGCATCGCGTTGAACCTCGAGGAGGACAACGTAGGTGCGGTATTGTTGGACCCTTCAGGTGACCTGAAGGAAGGCTCATCGGTTAAGCGCACAGGACGCATTGCTTCCGTTCGCGCCGGTGAGGGCATGTTGGGCCGCGTGGTCAACACCCTCGGTGAGCCCATCGATGGAAAGGGACCCATCCAAGGCGATTTGTACGAAATGCCCATCGAGCGCAAGGCGCCGGGTGTTATCTACCGACAGCCAGTAAGCGAGCCATTGCAGACCGGTATCAAGGCGATCGACGCGATGATTCCAATCGGCCGTGGCCAGCGTGAGTTGATCATTGGTGACCGCCAGACAGGTAAGACAACCGTTGCGATTGACACCATCATCAACCAGCGTGAATTCTACGAGGCGGGCGAGCCTGTATTCTGCATCTACGTCGCTGTAGGTCAGAAAGGTTCGACGGTTGCTGGAATCGTGAAGACCTTGGAAGAAAACGGTGCGTTGCCTTACACCGTTGTGGTAGCGGCAACTGCATCAGACCCTGCACCGCTTCAATTCTACGCACCGTTCACGGGTGCGGCGATTGGTGAGTTCTTCCGCGACACAGGCCGTGCGGCATTGGTGGTATACGATGACCTGTCAAAGCAGGCTGTTGCGTACCGTGAGGTGTCGTTGTTGTTGCGCCGTCCTCCAGGACGTGAGGCCTACCCCGGTGACGTATTCTACCTGCACAGCCGTTTGTTGGAGCGTGCAGCGAAGGTCATTGGCGAACAAGAAATTGCTTCTCAAATGAACGATTTGCCCGCTTCCCTTAAAGACAAGGTGAAGGGCGGCGGATCATTGACTGCACTGCCGATCATTGAGACCCAAGCGGGTGACGTATCGGCGTACATCCCGACCAACGTAATCTCCATTACAGACGGTCAGATTTTCCTCGAGTCCAACCTCTTCTTGAGCGGCATCCGCCCTGCGATTAACGTAGGTATTTCGGTAAGCCGTGTAGGAGGTAACGCTCAGATTAAGTCCATGAAGAAGGTATCGGGCACACTCAAACTCGACCAGGCGCAGTACCGCGAGTTGGAAGCCTTCGCCAAGTTCGGTTCGGACTTGGATGAAGCGACCAAGGCGGTTTTGGACAAGGGTGAGCGCAACGTGGAAATCCTCAAACAGGACTTGAACAGTCCGATGCGTGTAGAGGACCAGATCGCCATTATTTACTGTGGTGTAGAGGGCCTCTTGAAGGATGTGCCGGTGAACCGCGTAAAGGATTTCGAAGTGGCTTACCTAGACTACCTCCGTTCGAAGCACGCGGACACCATGGAGGAGTTGAAAAACGGCAAGTACGGTGACGAGCAGAAGAGTGTCCTCGCTGCTGCTGCCAAAGAAATGACGGCTCAATACACATAACCCATGGCTGGCGGACTCAAGGAAGTACGGGAACGAATTACATCGGTTCAAAACACGATGCAGATTACCTCTGCCATGAAAATGGTGGCGGCGGCGAAACTGCGACGTGCTCAGGATGCAATTACCCGCATGCGTCCGTACGCTGAAAAGCTCCAGGCGGTGCTCTCCAACGTGAGCGCTTCTTTGGACAGTGGGGAAGGAGTCTACTCGGAAAAGCGCGACGTGAAGCGCGTGTTGCTCGTAGCCATCACCTCCAACCGTGGTTTGTGTGGAGGCTTCAACAACAACATCATCAAGCTGGTCAACAACGCCATCAAACAAGGTGGTGTCGAATACCATGTTCTGGCGTTGGGCAAGAAGTCGAACGATGCATTCAAGAAGGATGCGCCATTGGCGCCGCAAGGATTCGGTGAGGACACATGGAAGATTTTCGACGACCTGAACTTTGATGCGGCTCAAGAGGTGGCGGAAGCCATCATGGAGCAATTCCGCGCGGGCACGGATGACGAGGTGAAGATTATTTACAACAAGTTCGAGAACGCAGCTGTCCAGGAGCCGACCATGGAGGATTACCTCCCATTGGAGCCACTTGAAACAAGCGACGAAGGCCCGAGCGGTGTTGACATCGAATACATCTTCGAGCCGAACCAGACGGAAATCGTTGAACGCATCATCCCGAACTCATTGAAGGTTCAGTTGTACAAGGGGCTGCTCGACAGCCACGCGGCGGAACACGGTGCCCGTATGACAGCGATGCACCAAGCGACCGAGAACGGCGGTGAGCTGTTGCGGGATTTGCGCATCTCGTACAACAAGGCGCGTCAAGCGGCCATTACAACGGAGATCCTGGAGATCGTCGCTGGTTCTGAAGCGCTCGACGCGTAAAAACTAGCTGGCACAGTCCTTGTGTTTGCCTGACCCGCATTAGCTTCGGGAAATGGGCTTTCAGACACGCATTTTGCTTTCTATGTTGCTCGTGATTGTTCTGGCATTGGCCGGAACGATGTACGTA
>CAXREW010000312.1:0-4764 GCA_964229455.1 Flavobacteriaceae bacterium
AGTTGACCGTGTAAATCCACATCGGCGGCAGGTTGCGGAATACCGAACGCACCCGACGGAACGCAAACCGGCGGTAATGCTGCTCCATCATCCGGGGGAAGTACGTAAACCACCGGTACACCGCACCGGCATCCGTGCGCTTTTGCAAGGTCGCCATCAACGGCTGCATCACCGGACTGGGCAGGGTAAACGGCAAGCCGGATACGATTAAATCAACGCGCGGCCAACCGCGTTCTTCCACGTAAGCATCCAAATCCGCAGCACTGCCTTGGATGATTTCAAATCGATCCCCATACGCCGAGCGCAAGTGCGGGATGTAATCGGGATTCAGCTCGATGACGATGACTTTGCAGGTCTCGGGAACGTTTGCGTAGAGCTCACGCGTGAAGCAACCGGTCCCCGGACCCAACTCCACCACATACGCCTGTTGGCTCAGGTCGATGCCCTCAAACATAGCCCGGCTGGCACAGCGGCTGCTGGGAATCAAACTCGCATTCCGCCGGGGGTTACGGAGGAAATTCCAGATGAATGTGCGCGTGGTGTGCGAGCGGGACATGTTCCAATGTACGGGGATTTTGACGGAGAGGTTGCGACCAGCGGTGGCGTGGACTACCTTTTCGCCCATGCTTGAATCGCTGCTCAATCGGTATACCCTCGGTTTCCAGCGCTACATGCCCACCCCGCTGTCCATCGCTGTGCTCCTCACACTGGTGGCAGGAGCCTTGGCCATGCGCGGTGCTACACCACTCGAAGTCATGGGAGCCTGGGTCAACGGCATGTGGAGCGCAGGGCTGATCCGTTTCGGCTTTCAAGCGATGTTCATGCTCGTACTGGGCCACGTGCTGGCCCTCGCACCACCCGTGCGGCGCGGCTTGGATAAAGCCGTCGTGTGGGTCGTTTCTAATCCGCGATGGGCTGCTGCCAAAACCGCCCTCCTCGCCATGGCCCTCGGTTGGTTGAATTGGGGGTTGGGGCTCGTAGGCGGCGCCATCCTCGTGCGCGGTGTCATGGATATGATGCGCCAACAGGGGCGCCAAGGAGAAGTGAACTTCGGCGTCATCGGCGCCGCCGGTTACGCCTCCATGCTCGTCTGGCACGGCGGGCTCAGCGGTTCCGCGCCGCTCAAAGTGGCCGAGGCAGGCCACCTCCAAGAATTGGTGGGTGGAGCCGATTGGGCCACTGCACTGCCCGAGGCCATTGGATTGCGGGAAACCGTTTTCAGCGCTTGGAGCCTCGCATTGACTGCAGCCGTCGCTTTGGCCGCCGTCGCGGTATTCGCGTGGTTAGGTCGAACCGTTCAAGCAGTGCCCGACGACGTTGCCATAGCTGAACCCGCAGAGGTGGAACCAGAGTCCGCACCTAAAACCCCCGCGGACCAATTGGACCAACGACGCGGACTCTCGCTGCTGGCCGGCGCATTGTGCTTTGCTGGGGCCATCTGGTGGGCCCAGCAAGGACCACCGGTGAGCCAACTCCGCTTCATCACCCCGGACTGGATCAACTTGTTGCTTTTGGGCCTCGCCTTGATGGCCCACCCGTCCATGCGCGCGTTTTTGAACGCCTTGGATGAAGCCATCTCGGGCGCCTCCGGCATCCTTGTGCAATTCCCGATTTACTTCGGCATCATGGGCATGGTCACAGGCACCGAATTAGGAACTTGGCTGGCCGATGGTTTGGTGGGGGCCACCTCACGTGCTTGGCTGCCCGTCGCTTTGTTTACCTCATCGGGCGTGCTCAACGTCTTCGTACCGAGCGGCGGTGGCCAATGGGCCGTGCAAGGACCGCTCGTATTGGAGTCCTGCCAGGCCTTGGGGTTGGACTTGCCCCGCGGCATCATGGCCATGGCATACGGCGACCAGCTGACCAACATGCTCCAACCCTTTTGGGCGCTGCCCCTCCTCGGAATCACTGGACTAAAGGCCCGAGACATCTTGCCCTACACCCTCCTGTTGATGGTGATTACCGGAGCGGTGATGTTGGCGGGCATGCTCATGTGGGGTGCTGGATAAAATGCTGCGATGAAATCCCACTTCCCCGTCTTCCGCGTAGACGCTTTCGTCGCCAAAGGTTTCTTGGGCAATGTGGCATGTGTCATGCCATTGACGGAGTGGCTGGACGACGACCAACTGCTGCGCATTGCGGCAGAAAACGGCGTTCCAGAGACCGCTTATACGGTCAAATCCGGGAGCGAATACCAATTGCGCTGGTTTACCCCCGACATCGAGATGGACCTGTGCGGGCACGCGACTCTTGCCGCAGGCCACATCGTCCTCAGCGAAATAGAGCCCGACAGCGACTTTGTGGTATTTTCCTCCGTCAGCGGTCCGCTGAAGGTGAGCCGGAAAGACGGTAAATACGCCATTCGCCTCCCCTTGCGCGAACCGCATCCCGCCGAGCTCCCGGATGCTATCCGCGATGCGCTGAACATCCAACCGTTGGAGGTGCTGAAGGCTCGGGACTATGTGCTCGTCTATGACAACCAAGAGGACATCGACAACATCGCCATCGACCGTCCCGTCTTCGATCAAATCAACCTCGGTACCGGCGGCGTCATTGTGACCGCGCCGGGAGTTTCCTGCGACTTTGTCTCGCGGTTTTTCACCCCCCAAGCGACCATCCTTGAAGACCCCGTGACAGGTTCCGCCCATTGCTCCCTCGCCCCCTATTGGGCCAAACACATGGGCCAAGACCACCTGCACGCTCGGCAACTTTCGGCGGAAGGCGGAGAACTCCATTGCTCGATTCGAGGAGAGACGGTTGAAATCGTGGGCGCCGCGCAAACGTCGGAACGGGGCCAACTCGTGGTGAACTAACCCCTGTGTGCCGTGTTCTTTTAGCATGGCAGCACTCCTCTCCTCCTGGCCGTTGGCCATCGCTACACTTTTGGCCTCAACCCTGTTGATTGGCACTGCATGCTCCACGCATTCCGCTGAATCGCAATCCCTCCCACTGGTCATTGATTTCACAACTGACGAAAGCTGGCGGCCCTTGAACGACGGCGTCATGGGCGGGCTTTCCGAAGGCCGCATCACGTGGGATGAAGGCATGCATTGGGTGGGGCAAACGCGGTTGGAAAACAACGGGGGATTCAGTTCTGTGCGCGCCGATTGGGGCGAATACAACCTCGACGGCCTCAGCTCCATCACGATTCGATGCAAGGGTGAAGGCGGGCCGTTCAAACTCACGATGGAAATGTCCCAACGCTGGTGGATGCCCTACGCCTATGCTTCATTCGAACCGACGGCGGACTGGCAAGACATCACGATCAAAGCAAAAGACCTGACGTGGAGCCAAGCCTTCACCGGTGACATGGAAACCCTTCCCCTCAAGCAAGCGCTTGGTAGTGTCATCCGATTGGGTTTCATGAAATACGATGGAACCGCCCAAGCCTTCGACCTCGAGGTTGCTTCCATTCGGTTCGAGTAAACCCCACCAACAGAAAGGTCTTCCAAGGCTCGCGGCATGGAAGTGTCAACTTCATCCCGTATCTTAAGGATATGACGAGTGGAATGGCACAGAACATGCAAGGCTACACCGAAGAGCAGCACACCACGTGGCGGTTGCTCTACGAACGCCAACGTGCCAATCTGGACGACAAGGCGTCGCCACTGTATTTGCAGTGCCTCGATGCCATGGTCTCTTCGTTGACGCGGGAGCAAATCCCGAGCGTTCAGCGCATGGAAGCCCAACTGAGCGAACACACCCAGTGGACCTTGAAGGTGGTTCCTGGACTCATCCCGGCCGATGAATTCTTCGAACTGCTGGCACGGCGGTGCTTTTGCACCAGCACCTGGGTGCGAAAACGCAGCCAATTTGATTACATCGAGGAGCCGGATATGTTCCACGATACGTTTGGTCACATTCCTCCATTGCTGGACCCGGAGTATGCGGAATTCATGCACGAGTTTGGCACCATGGGGTGGCAACTGGCCAAAGCGGGTAATACCGAGGCGCTACTCGGCTTGCAACGGCTCTATTGGTATTTCGTAGAATTCGGCTTCTTGGCTGACGCAGAGGGACAGCCCAAACTGATCGGTGCTGGGATCATGTCGAGCTTTGGAGAAACCAACCACGCTTGGTCACTTCGGAACGAATTGTCCCCATTCAAGCTCGCGGACGTCATGAACACGCCGTACCGTACAGACACCATCCAGACCCAGTACTTCCTCCTGTCCAGCATAGACGCCATGCGCAGTGAACTGGGCGCGTGGTTCGAAACCGTGGCCGCTTAAGCTGCCCGTTAGCCCACCGATAGCTTCCCCGCGATTTCGTGCGCTCTAGCCACCAATCCATGCGCATCCGAATCCAACGAACCGTACGCCAACCCTACGGCCATGCGACGGTAAGGCCGCACACTTGGTTTGCCGAAAATCCGGAAGTCCGTATCGGGCATAACGGCATCGGCTGCCACCCGCACGACGGGTGAGGCATCTGCTTGCACCCCTTCAGGCGCCAGCACAACGGCACTCGCTCCATTGCGCACGTGTTCAATGGACAACACCGGAATGCCCAGTACAGCGCGGGCGTGCAATTCGAATTCGGTGAAATTTTGAGTGCCGGCCAGGGTTACCATCCCGGTGTCGTGCGGCCGGGGGGACAATTCAGAAAAGTAAACCGTGCCTTCGCTTTCTGCGGTCGGGTTTTGGATGAAAAACTCGACCCCCCAGATCCCGGCGCCACGGAGCGATGCCGTCACGGATTCCGCCATGCGCTGGGCTTCTTCCAGCAGGTGGGGCGCCATGGACATGGGCTGCCAGCTCTCCT
>CAXREW010000313.1:0-6308 GCA_964229455.1 Flavobacteriaceae bacterium
CCCGGTTGGAGCGCGCGCGCATCAGCCTGGAAGACGCCGAGACCAATGCCGAACGCAATCGGTTGCTGTTGGAAGATGGCATCATTGCAGCGGCCGATTTCCAACGGTTCGAATTGGCGCGGAAGCAAGCCCAAGAAGAATTCTACGCGGCCGAGGACAACCTGCGGATCATCCAAGATGGTGTGGCAGCGCGAAGCGGTCGCACATCAAATACCTTGATCACGTCGACCATCGACGGAATGGTACTTGATGTGCCCGTGAAGAAGGGCAACAGCGTCATCGAAGCGAATAATTTCAACGAGGGCACCACCATCGCAACCGTGGCCGATATGCAGGACCTCATTTTCGTTGGGAAAATTGATGAATCCGAAGTGGAGAAGCTTTCGGTTGGAATGGCCATTGAATTGACGGTGGGAGCAATTGAGGATTTGGTCATCCCGGCCACGCTCGAATACATCAGCCCCAAAGGCATAGAGGAGGCGGGCGCCATCCAATTCGAAATCAAAGCTGCCGTCGGTTTAGAGGAAGATCAGTTCCTGCGGGCCGGTTATTCTGCCAACGCCAACGTGGTGTTGGCCGAACGACGCGGAGCGTTGGTCATGCCGGAGATGCTCGTTCAATACGGGAACGGAAGCACGTTTGTGGAAGTCTTGGTCGGAGAGAACCGCTACGAGCGACGCGACGTCGCGCTCGGGTTGTCAGATGGGATTACGGTTGAAATTGTCTCTGGCGTGACCGCTGAGGACGCCATCAAGGTCTGGAACCAACCGCAGTATTGAGGTTTACGTTACCGCGGCCTTGCGCACAATGCGTCGCATCAGTCCAGGAGCGAAACGCTTGAGGTAGGCACCGACGATTTCAAACCGTCCGATGAGGACTTCGGGTTTGCGGCGCTCCACGGCACGGATCATTTTGGCTGCGCATTCTTCAGGAGAAAGTCCGGCGCCAGTTTTTGCGTCCATGGTGCCCTGTTGACTGCCATCACCAACCACGGCGTTCATGCTGATACTGGTGTGAATGAAACCGGGGCACACCATGGTGACGCCAATGCCATCATCGTGGTGCTCTGCGCGCAAGGACTCAAAAAATCCGTGCAGTGCGTGTTTGGCTCCGCAGTATCCGGAACGCAAAGGCGACGAGAACAGCCCCATCAAACTCGTCACAACGACGAATTGACCAGCTTTTCGTTCCACGAAATGGGGCAGCAGTGCCTTGGTTAAGGCTAGCGTGCCGAAGTAATCCACTTCCATGACACGCCGGTCCACATCCAAGTTGGTTTCCAATACGGTGGATCGTTGGCTGATGCCCCCACAGTGCACCATGACCTCAATGGTTCCGGCCCATCGCAGGGCTTCTGCCACCTTACCCGGCAACTGCTCGGACTGGGACAGGTCCAACGGCAAGATGAAGGACTGGGACCGTTGCGCTTCGGTCCACTGATTCGCCACCTCCTGGAGTGCTTCTTCTTTGCGGGAGGACAGGATGACGCGGGCACCGAGTTCCGCCCACCGGTTCGCAGCAGCTCGGCCAATGCCGCTGCTCGCGCCCGTGATCCAAACGGTTTTGTTGAGCCAACTCATGCCTTACGCGGCCTCAAATGTCGATGTTCGCGTACTTGGCGTTCTCCTCAATGAAGGCACGACGCGGTGGAACCTCGTCGCCCATCAGCATGGAGAATACATGGTCGCAGGCGGCCGCATTTTCAATGGTCACTTGACGCAGCGTACGGTTCTCGGGGTTCAACGTGGTATCCCACAGTTGCTCTGCGTTCATTTCACCAAGACCCTTGTAGCGCTGAACGCCGATCCCAGCATCACTGCCGGAAGCCCCTTTGAACTGCTCGATGAGGCGGTCGCGTTCGTCGTCGTTCCAGGCATACACCTGACGTGAACCTTTTTTCACTAAGTAGAGCGGTGGAGTCGCGATGTAGACGTACCCGTTTTCAATCAATTCCTTCATGTGACGGAAGAAGAAGGTCAAAATCAGCGTCTCAATGTGGCTACCGTCCACATCCGCGTCACACATAATGACAACTTTGTGGTAGCGCAGCTTGGTCATGTTCATGGCCCGTTCGTCCTCCTCTGTTCCGAGTGAGACGCCCAACGCCGTGTAGATGTTCTTGATCTCCTCGTTCTCGAAGATCTTGTGGTGCATGGCCTTCTCCACGTTGAGGATTTTACCTCGAAGCGGCATGATTGCCTGGTTGTTGCGGTCTCGGCCTTGCTTGGCTGTACCACCTGCCGAATCACCCTCCACCAGGAAGAGCTCGCACAGCGCGGGATCCTTCTCGGCACAGTCGGCCAGTTTTCCGGGCAAGCCGGAGCCGCTCATCACGGTCTTGCGCTGGACCATTTCACGGGCCTTCCGCGCGGCATGACGGGCCTGCGCAGCGAGGATGACCTTGTTGACGATGGTCTTGGCTTCTCCCGGGTGTTCTTCGAGGTAGGCCTCGAGCATATCCGAAACGGCTTGGCTTACTGGCGCAGAAACTTCCGCATTGCCGAGCTTGGTTTTGGTCTGGCCTTGGAACTGCGGTTCCGCAACTTTGACGCTGACGACTGCGGTCAATCCTTCGCGGAAGTCATCGGCACTGATGTCGAATTTCAGCTTGTCTAACATGCCGCTTGACTCTGCGTATTTCTTCAATGTCAGGGTCAATCCACGACGGAAACCGGTGAGGTGGGTACCGCCTTCGTGGGTGTTGATGTTGTTGACGTAGGAGAAGAGGTTCTCAGCAAACGACGTGTTGTACGTCATCGCTACTTCAACGGGCACTCCATTGCGCTCGCCGCTCACGTGAATCACTTCAGAAATGAGGGGCTCCCGGTTCGAGTCGAGATAGCCGACGAAATCCTTCAGGCCTTCCGTCGAGTAGAACGTCTCATTCAGGTACCCGAGGTCGTTGCCTTCCTCGTCTTGCACCCGCTCGCGGTGGTCGGTGAGAGAGATGGTTAACCCTTGGTTGAGGAAGGCCAGCTCGCGCATGCGATCCGCCAAGGTATCGTAAGAGTAGACGAGGGTCTCAAAGATTTGCTCATCGGGCTGGAATTCGACCGTGGTGCCGTTTTTGTCCGACGTGCCGATTTCGCGCACGGCGTAAGCTTCTTTACCACGGCTGTATTCCTGCTCGTGGATTTTGCCGTCTCGATGCACTTCAGCCCGCAAGTGGCTAGACAATGCGTTTACGCATGAGACCCCGACGCCGTGGAGACCGCCAGAGACTTTGTAGCTGTCTTTGTCGAATTTACCACCAGCACCGATCTTGGTCATGACCACCTGGAGGGCGGAGACGCCTTCTTTTTCATGGATGCCGACGGGGATGCCTCGACCATTGTCTTCGACTCGAATACCGTTGGATTCGGTAATGATCACATGAATGGTGTCACAATGCCCGGCCAACGCCTCGTCAATGGAGTTGTCAACGACCTCATACACCAAGTGGTGCAAGCCGCGCACACCCACATCTCCAATGTACATCGAGGGGCGCATGCGCACGTGTTCCAGGCCCTCGAGGGCCTGGATGTTGGATGCGTCGTATTTGGGGGTACCTGGGGTGGGTTTTTGATTTTCTTCCGCCATGGTTTTCTCGTTCAATTTGGTGCAAACCCGACCTGCGAGTTTAGACTTTAAAAATAGCACGAAACGCCCGGAAACGCTGAGGTTTCCGGCGGTTAATATGCGCAGTTTTCCACAGGAATCTGCACTTTCCTCACCAGCGGTGAGTGGGGGTTAAAATGCGTAATTGAATCCGAAGGCAACCCGCGTTCCTTGGCTGTTGTATCCAAAGAAGACAGGGTTCGACCGGTTCAAGAGGTTGTCGCCTTATAGCCAGGCACCTAGACGGGCATTGTATCGGTATTCCAGGCGGATGTTCCAGTCTACAATGTCAGCCAGGTCGTAAGCGTAGCCAACGTTGGCGCCGAGTCCATCGGTTATGAAGTTCTCGCCTGACTGTGCTATAGGCAATGCTTGCATGCCACGGCGACCTGTCACCGAACGGAGACCTGTCTGGACAATCAGCTTATCCTTGAAGCTATGCCGAGCGCGCACGTTTATTTCGAGGCCGGGCAGGTTCCAGGGAGTTTGTTCGCTCAATGCGGAATCGCGAACGGCATACGTGTGTTGCTGGATTTGTCCCTGTAGCGTGGTTGCTTCTCCAAGCGTCAAGTTCGCGTTGGCTTGAAGCGTTGTGATGGAGAGGTCCTGGTAGATCGGCTGAAATCCGGCTCCTGAACCGATTGTATCCATGGGGGCCCAAGTCAAGGCCTGATTGACTCGGCGGTGGGAAGCACTCAGGTCAAAGGTGAACGAGGAGGTAATAGAGCCGCGCATGCCGCCCTTCCCGTGGATGGTTTCGTACGAATTCTTCCAAACGGAAATGGTTGTATCTGGAGACGGTAGGAACGGGTTGACTTGCAAAGCTTTTTCGAAACGGTTTTGATTGACCCCACCATTCACAGCAACATACGGAATAAAGAGGTCTTGGAGCAACGAGACGGATGCTTCCAATTCGGGAACGAAGAGGAAGGGTTGGTTGCCTTGGGCGTCCACCCACATGCCGAATCCGACTTTTGTTTTCAGCGCTTTGTAGTCTTTGTAAACGGCCGGGTGCAGGTCAAAGATGGCTTGCTTTAACGGCGGTACAATCAAGCCTTCTTCCACGCGCTCCAGACGATCGATGTTGGTGTGTACGTGCAGTGAAACCGGATTGTCTTCGATGTGCCCCTTGACTTGGGCTTCGAAATCGAAGTTGTGTTCGTTGGTGTTGCGGTCGTTCCAAAGCGTGCCGTAGTCGAATACGACTCGGTGGTTCCACGACCGTTTGGCCGACGCCATGTCTCCGATTTCTGCTCGCACATGAAATGTGCTGAATCGCCCTGAGTCGCCGAGGGCGAAAAGGGAACTTTCCGGCTCATTCAACCTCGCTACGCGGCCGTAGTAACTGATGGCGTTGCGGTCATAGGTTCCGCTGACTTTGACGTACTCTTTTTTGAAAAAACGCTTGTACCATCCTTCGAGGGCATTTGTGCTGAAGTTCTGTGGCACCCCTTGACCGAGGGCCTCGTCATCGTACAAGAAACCGCCTTGCGTCGACGTGTGAGCGAATTCCACACCCCACGCTTGCTCGCGTGAACGCAGATCGGCATAATTCAATAACAGGGAAGGGCTGGTGTAATTGCCCATCCCGGCTTCCACGAAGCCCTTGTACAGGCGCTGCAAGGGATCTTCCACCTTAAGTCGCTTCGCCTTTTCCCGTTCCCATGTTGGTTGCACGTCGATGCGTTTGGGCAATACGGTGTAGGCAAAATTCGGTTTCTGACGCGCAATCACGGCCGGTTCGGGCCAGTGCATTTCCTTGTGAGCGTCGCGCATGAGTACTTCACGGTCCCCGACGAACGTGACGTTCAAATCCAGCGTGTCGCGGGCCACATCGGCCCGGGCTGGGGAGGCCGTAACGAGGACGGCCACTGCTGGTGCAATCATGGTTAAAGTCTTCATTGCTGCGGAGCGTTTTGTTCGGGAGTAGAAGGTTCGGTGTCGGTGCTGTCTGAAGCTGCCGGCGGATTCAATTCAGCCAATTCCAATTCGTCGATGGTGACCAGTTTGGCAGTGGCGGCGGATCGGATGGATTCCACTTGGACGTATTCCAAGATGCTTTCTGCAGTAGCGCGGGCTTGAAACCAATCGGCTAACGCGATGTACGTGTCAACCAACAGCAAGAAGGCTTGGTGCTTCCAGTTGTCGTAGTTCGCATAGGCCTGAATGAACTCGAAAAGCGCTTGTTCCGTGGCGGTGTAGTCTCCACTCGCAAAGGCGATTTGACACAGCATGAATTGGCTTTCAGCGCCGCGGGTGCCGCCCAGCGCCGCGACAGCCACCAAATCCGGTGATGCTTCGGCGTAGGCGCCCGCTTCAAATCGGATTTTGCCACGCCAGTACCGAGCAGTTGCAGCAATGTCCTCCGGTGTCTGGCTGTCGTCAATGACCACGTTGGCATACGCCAAGGCTTGTTCTGTTTCGTCGAGCAAGTAGTGGCAACGCATGAGCCCGATGCGCGCTTCGAGCGCATTTTCCTGCAGCACACACGTGGCTTCGAGGGTGACATAGTGTAGTTTGGCACCTACAAGGTCTTGCGCATTCCACGCGATGGTGGCTGCTCCCAGCGCGGCGGGTTCGGTGTAATCATTGACGGGCGCTTGGAGCACCGTTTCGAATGCCGCACGGGCTTGATCCAAGTCACCGGTATCGTATGCGCAATTGGCCAGGAAAAAGTGGGCTTCCGTCCAAAACGTTCCGTTCGTGTAATC
>CAXREW010000314.1:0-3824 GCA_964229455.1 Flavobacteriaceae bacterium
CTCCTTAGCGTACTGGACAATTTCGTTGTGGTCGAAAGCCAAGTCGGGCACCTGGTCGAAGGCGACCCACTGCATGTCGTGTTTGTCCCAGTTTTCTGCCAGGAAGTCCTCTTTGCGCACCAACGCGTAGTGGGAAACGTTGATGACGCGCCCTCCCGGGTGACGGAAGACCTTCCCAAAAGCTTGAAGTTGCTCGATCATGGTAGGGTCCTCGTATCCAAACAGTTGTTAGAACATCTTGCGCGCTGAAAGCATCAACTCATCCTCCTTGTTGAGGTAACGGCTGGGCAGGAACAACGCACCCTTGTACGGTGGGCGGTTGCTGCGGGCAAGCAGGATTTGTAGGTTCGTACCATCAAATCCGAAGAGCACCAAGCTCGTTGAAAGGGCGACACCAAAATCTGGTTCTTCTTGGGGGTAGGCTAACATCGAAACACGAAAGAGGGAAGGTCGAGCCCGGGGCATTGCCGGGGTAAGGGGCAAAACTAGCGTTCAATCAAACTGTTCTGACCGCCTTTCTATTCGTTAACAATAACAACATCTAAAGTGTTCACTTCGGGGACGATAGTGACCAGTTCGGGCACAGTTCCGGCTGCATCCCACCGCCACAATTCCACCCCCCCAGCGACCACGCGGGTGAACTCCACTCCACCTGAGGCGAGGGCACGCATGGAGTGCACTTCGCCTTCCACGGGCCACTGGCTGCCCGATGCCACGGGCGCCATGGATTGTCGGCACAAGAACTCCCCGCGCAGGAACAAGGCCTCACTGCCGTCGATTCCCACCGCGCCATACGGCGCCAACCCCATCGATCCCGACCCCAACAGGGGGCACAGATCCGAGAGCCCGCCCGTGGCGGTGTTCACCAGGGTCAAGCCGTCGTTCTCGTTCAGCATGCAGACGTTGCCGGGCGTGCCCCCGTCCTGCTGCCCGACAACTGCCCAACCGCTGGGTGCGTTGGCCAACGCCACGATGGGGCCCGTGCCGCCAGTCTGGAAATCCCACGAGCGCAGCCGGTGGTTGTCCGTGGCATCGTTTTGCTCCCACACGATGCACGTTGTGCCGTCGAAACGCACATCAATGGGCACCCACGGTGCTTCCGAAAACCGTTCAAAGAGCAGATTCCCCGACGGATCAATGGCGACCACACCGCCGCTGTGTGCGACGATGAACCCCGCCTCAACGCCCAGCGGGTGCAACACTTTGATGTGGGGGGCTGCGCCGGCAACCGTGGGGTCCGTCCACTCATTGGTGACTTCACCCGTTGCCCAATCCACCAAATGCACCGTGGCGTCGGCTTCATCTGCCAACGCGATGACCCCGTCGGCATAGGTCAGCTTGGTGCTTCCGGGCAACCCCGTCCAATCGGCCAATTCGCCGCCGTTAGCATCTGTGCGGACCAAGGTGCTCGAGCCGTCCGATTCTGCTGTCAGCGCGACGATGACTTCGGGCAAGTCCTCGGCGGCGGTGTAGTTTAAGTCTCGGAACACCGCAGCGCGGTTGCCAGCCGCATCGTCAGCCACCACCGCAAGGGTCATGGCTCCTGTGGGCCAGGAGCTGGCATCCAGCGCAAAGGCCACAATGAGGTTGCCAGTCGAAGCGCCCGCCCAGAGGCCGGCTTGAGCTGTTTTCGGGGTGATGCCATCCGCACCGCGCAACTCAACGCGCCACAATCCTCCATCCTCGGCATCATCGACGGCTTCGAACTCCACGAAAAACACATCGCCGAATTGAACGTTCTTACCGTCATAGGCCGGTTCCGTCACGGAAATGGTTGGCGGGGTTTTGTCGCGGTTGCAGCCGGCAAGGAAAAGCAGCAATGTGCTGCAAAAGAGGAGGGTAGAAATGCGCATGGTGAGCGTTCGAATTGCTTCAAAATTAGCGGGTGCTGCGGGTTGTTGAGAACCTTGTCAATGCGTTGTGAATTATCCATGCTGTTCAGGTCAAAAGCAAGCCCTACCTTCGACCACCCCAGCCATGAACGAATCTTATCCATCCGACGGTTCCGTAGCCCGTGTCCGACCCCGCGGCAACACGAACCAAGCCCTTTCGCCCGAGGTATTGGGCAAGTTGCAACCTCAAGCGTTGGAGCTAGAAGAAGCCGTATTGGGCGCAATGATGATGGAGCAGGCGGCGGTGAACTCGGTCATCGACGTGTTGACGCCCGAGAGCGTTTACCGCGACGCTCACCGGCGGATTTACGCCGCGTTTGTGGACCTTTTCCACGCTTCCGAGCCGATTGACATACTCACGGTTACGGAGGCCTTGCGCAAATTGGGAGACCTCCAGCAGGTCGGGGGCGCGCAGGCTGTGGCTGCGTTGACCGCCCGCGTGGCCAGCTCCGCCAACATCGAAGCCCACGCCCGCATCATTGCGCAGAAGTACATCCAGCGCGAATTAATCCGGGTGTCGAGCATCATCACCCAAAAGGCGTTCGAGGAGACCACGGACGTCCTGGATTTGCTGGATGAGGCGGAATCGCAGCTGTTTGAAGTGGCCCAAGGCAACATCCGCAAGAGCTACGAATCCATGAGCAGCATCATGCGCCAAGCGCTGGAAGACATCGACAACGCCCGCAACCAAGAAGGTGGGGTTAGCGGGGTCTCTACAGGATTTGTGGACCTGGATCGCATCACGGGCGGCTTCCAAAAGTCCGACATGATCGTCCTCGCCGCCCGTCCCGGCATGGGTAAGACGGCGTTTGTTTTGACGATGGCGCGGAACATCACGGTGGAGTACAATGTGCCCGTGGCTGTGTTTTCGTTGGAAATGTCGGCGGTGCAGTTGGTGCAGCGTTTGATCTCCGCCGAGACGGAAATCAGTTCCGATAAATTCCGAAAAGGGACATTACAGCCTCACGAGTACACCCAATTGCACGAACGTATCGGCCGCCTCTCGGATGCCCCCTTGTACATTGATGACACTCCGGCCTTAAGCGTGTTCGAATTGCGGGCAAAATGCCGCCGCCTGAAGTCCACCGCCGGTATTGAGATGGTCGTCATCGATTACCTCCAGCTCATGACAGCGGGTAACAACAACGGCAATCGCGAACAGGAAATCTCCACGATTTCCCGATCGATCAAGAGCATCGCCAAGGAACTGGACATTCCAATCATCGCCCTTTCCCAGTTGTCCCGTATGGTGGAAACCCGGGGCGGGGACAAGCGACCGATTCTGTCCGACCTGCGGGAGTCGGGTGCAATTGAGCAAGATGCGGACATGGTCGCGTTTATTTACCGAGCCGAGTACTACGGCTTGACCGAGCACCCCGACGGCATCGATACGGCCGGATTGGGGGAGTTGATTCTGGCCAAGCACCGCCACGGGGCATTGGGTACCGTCAAATTGCGCTTCATCCAGCGCCTCGCCAAGTTTGCGAATTACGACACCTTCGCCAATCCGGTATTTGATCGGGGGGAATTCCAGGACGGTTTGCGGCCGAATGCCGATTTCATGAACCACCCGACGATGACGGTGCAGTCCAAAATGAACGAGGGCCCATCCGGCCAGGCCGGCACGGACGAGGAATCCCCGTTCTAATTCGCGGTGGCTTTCGCCGTAAATTGCAGCATGGTACGGAAGGCTTTGTGCGCGCTGCGCAACGGATTGGTGGCAGCTATGGCGGTGGGGGTGTTGTCTATTTCCATCGGCCGTTCCGCGCAGTGGCTCATCCCCATGGACGATACCCAGTCCAATCATCTCAAGGCGTACGGTCTGGCTTACTGGCTGCTTGAGCAGGAGGTGGAAATCGAATGGTTGCTGAATTACCGGGGCGGCAGTTTTCTCGTACCCAATTTGGTCGCTGTGCAGCAAGAATGTGTGAT
>CAXREW010000315.1:0-2155 GCA_964229455.1 Flavobacteriaceae bacterium
AAAATGCTTTGGGCATCGATTTCATGCCCATCTCGAGTCCGGACGCCAAGGCCATCGCCGCCGCGCGCTTGGACCGCTGGGCCCAAGTCGTAATGGAGCGCGAGGAAAACCAAGGACTCCCCATGGACCTTTGGTTTGCCATGCAAGAACGGTTTGAAGGGGTCTCCAAGGACGCCTTGCTAAATCGGCTCGTGAGCCTAGAGTTGTCCAAACTGCACGTGACGCGCGGCAAGGATTTGAACTGGACCGATGAGGGCGGCGGACGAAGCACGGGACGCTCAACGGGACGCACGGCTAGACGCGGCGCCGGACGCCCCTCGGGACGCCCATTTGAAAAACGCCAGCGTCCCGCACGCGCCGAAAACGACAAGCGCAAGAAGCCGGGTAAGAAAAAATTCAGCCAGCGCACTCCGTTTGCACCCGTTGACGACGGCGATCCTAGCTACAGCCGTCACTCGCGTTCGGATCGCCGGGGCGCTGCCAGCTCCAACAAGCGAGAGGAAGCGCCTTTTGCCAAATTCAGGAAGAAGAAAAAGGGCCGCAAGTAAGCCTTTCGGTCTACTGCACCTCCAGTACCCACGCCTTCCAGCCGGGCACGTCGAGTGTTTCACCGGAATTCAGCACTTCCCCTGTGAGCGCATCCACTAGTCGGCGGCGCCCTCGCAATACCTCATCAAACCGGGCCAAATCGAGCTTTTCCGCGGCATCTCCTTGGTTGAGAATGACCATGATGGTTTGATCTGCTGACTCTCGGAAATACACGTAGCTTCCGGCGACCGGTACGTAGTGCTTGAGCGTACCTTCGTGAATCGCGTTGGCAGTTCGCCGCCAATTCAGCAGCGTCCGAAGTTCAGCCTGAAAGGCCCGCGCCTCCTCGGTGAGGCCGATGGCCGCAAACCCATTGACGTCGTCCCCATCCTCGGCCCACCCGCCCGGAAAATCGCTGCGGATGTTGCCGTGGCTGTCGTCACCGGTGTTGGACATGAGGATTTCGGTGCCGTAGTAAAACTGCGGGATGCCGCGCGTGGTCGCGAAGAAATAGGCGGCCAAGCGCGTTTTGCGCACGTCATCCCCCAATTGGGTATGCACCCGACTCATGTCGTGGTTATCGGGGAAGATGACGTGGTCCGCCGGATGCGCATACAGGAAGTCGTTGCCGAGCATTTCGTACAGCCGAACCCAGTTGGAATGCCACGACTCCTCTTCCGTCAGGCATTGCATGAAGGCATGGTGCAGCGGGAAGTCGAGCAGGCCGGGCAGGCAGGACATGTAACCGTCCGGGTTCACCTTGTCGCGCTGCCAATACGCCAGCACCGCTGGGTTCAAACTCCACTCCTCTCCACACAGGTTTAAATCCGGATACGCATTCATAACGGCGCAGCTCCAATCGCTCATGATCGCCACGTCCGAATAGGGGTAGGTATCCATCCGAATGCCGCTCAATCCGAGGGACTCAATCCACCAGAGCGTGTTTTGAATCAAGTAATCCGCAAGCAACGGTTGCCGTTGGTTCAAATCGGGCATTTCCTTCACGAACCACCCGTCGGAAAATCCAGCCACATCTGACTCCGCGGCATACGGATCGCGCAGCGTCGTCCGGCGGTGGGTCGTCTGCGTGTATACGCCGCCGTTGTTGATCCAATCCGCCGTGGGCAACTCCTCCATCCACCAATGTTCCGACCCGCAGTGGTTCATGATCATGTCCATGATGACCTTCATGCCTTTGGCGCGTGCTGCGTCCACGAGCGCTTTGTATTCTTCATTGCTTCCAAACCGTCGGTCCACCTGGTAATAATCCGTGGTGGCGTAGCCGTGATACGACCATTGAGGCTGGTCATTTTCCAAAATGGGATTGAGCCAAATGGCCGTGAATCCCATGTTGCTTAAGTAGTCGAGGTGTTGCTGGATGCCGGCGACATCCCCACCATGGCGGCCGTGGTCGTCGGCGCGGTTGAGCCCCTCCTTCATGCCCGCGACCTCATCGTTCGCCGGATTGCCATTGGCGAAACGGTCCGGTGTAATCAAATAGATGGCATCCACGGCCGTGTAGCCTTGGATGGGGCGTTCTTCGCGGGGCTTCAATTCAAAAGCCGTCCGCCCAACGGTTTTGCCTTTGCGGTTGGTGGCATCCCGCCATTGGATGGCGAGGGTGCCG
>CAXREW010000316.1:0-3368 GCA_964229455.1 Flavobacteriaceae bacterium
CCTCTGCCCAATTCACGTTGCGGAACGTACACGCCTCGAAGCGTACGCCCTTCAGATCTCCCCACACGCTCGACGAATCGTACGCTTCTTCGTACGCGTCAATCATGCCCCAACGCCTTGCGCACCACGTCGTCATCCGCATGGGCCGGCATGGTCACCTTCAAACGCGGCTCCTGTTCCATGGCTCGGCGGATGGCCCATTCGGCCCCTTCATTGCGCGCCCAGCTGCGACGGGCAATGCCGTTGTTGACGTCCCAGTGGAGCATGGACTTCAGGCGGCGTTCTGAATCGGCGCTGCCGTCGATGAGCATGCCGAATCCGCCGTTCATCACCTCGCCCCAACCGACACCACCGCCGTTGTGCAACGAGATCCACGTTGCGCCACGGAAGGCGTCGCCGGCGAAGTTCTGCACGGCCATGTCCGCCGTAAAGGCCGAGCCGTCGTAAATGTTCGAAGTCTCCCGGAACGGCGAGTCGGTGCCACTCACGTCGTGGTGGTCACGGCCGAGCACCACCGGCCCAGCGAGTCGTCCGTCGGCGATTGCATCGTTGAAGGCCTTGGCTATTTCCATGCGGCCCTGCGCATCTGCGTAGAGGATGCGCGCTTGGGAACCAACGACCAATCGGTTGGCTTTGGCGCCCTTGATCCACCGAATGTTGTCGTCCATCTGCTGCCTGATGTCGTCCGGCGCTACCTGCATCAGGCGCTCCAGCACTTCGCATGCGATGGTATCCGTCAACTCCAAGTCTTCAGCTTTACCGCTCGTGCACACCCATCGGAACGGTCCGAAGCCGTAATCGAAACACATGGGCCCCATGATGTCCTGCACATAACTGGGGTATTTGAATCCGTCGCCCTCCTCGTTCATCACGTCCGCTCCAGACCGGGAAGCTTCAAGCAAGAAGGCGTTTCCGTAATCGAAGAAATAGGTGCCACGCGCTGTGTGCTTGTTGACCGCTTCGGCGTGGCGACGCAATGAAGCCTTGACGTGCGTCGCAAAAGCATCCGGGTCGTTGGCCATCATATCATTGGCTTCCTCAAATCCCAACCCGGCCGGGTAATACCCTCCTGCCCACGGGTTGTGCAACGACGTCTGATCCGAACCGAGGTCAACGAACAACCCGGCCGCATCAAATGCTTCCCAAACGTCGACCACATTGCCGAGGTAGGCATAAGAAACTGCCTCTTTGGCATCCACCGAGGCCTTGACCCGGGTGGTGAGCTCTTGCACATCTTCCACCACATGGTCCACCCAGCCCTGCTCGTGACGCTTGTAAGCCGCTGCAGGATTCACTTCCGCAGTGACGCTGACCACGCCAGCAATGTTGCCCGCCTTGGGTTGGGCGCCGCTCATGCCACCAAGCCCGGCAGTCACAAAGAGATTTCCGGCCGGCCCTGAGCCGTCCTTGTCGTTCATGCGCACGGCATTCAAGACCGTAATGGTGGTGCCGTGGACGATGCCTTGCGGCCCGATGTACATGTACGATCCGGCAGTCATTTGGCCGTATTGAGATACGCCAAGGGCGTTCATGCGTTCCCAATCGTCCGGCTTCGAATAATTCGGAATCACCATGCCGTTGGTCACCACCACCCGCGGCGCATCGGTGTGCGACGGAAAGAGGCCCATGGGGTGGCCGCTGTACATGACGAGGGTTTGTTCCTCGGTCATCTGGCTTAAGTACTGCATCGTGAGGCGGTACTGGGCCCAGTTTTGAAACACCCCGCCGTTGCCACCGTAGGTGATGAGTTCTTCCGGATGCTGCGCCACTGCGGGATCCAAGTTGTTTTGGATCATGAGCATGATGGACGCCGCCTGCGCCGATTGCGCGGGGTAGGCTTCAATGGGCCGTGCGTGCATGGCATACGACGGGCGGAAGCGGTACATGTAAATGCGGCCGTAGCACTTCAGTTCCTCCGCAAATTCTGGCGCCAATTCGGCGTGTTGCTCTTGCGGGAAGTACCGCAACGCGTTGCGCATGGCCAGCTCCTTCTCCTTCACCGTCAGTATGTCCTTGCGAACCGGTGCGTGGCTGTGTTCGGTGGTGCGCGGTTGAAGCGCGGGCAACTGAGCAGGGATTCCCGCTTTGATTTCCGCTTGGAACAACTGCAATTCGTTGGCGCTTGTAGCTGTGGTCATGCTTTTTTGATTTTCCCGGTGCGCTTGTCAAACCCATAAGGGCAATGCTTGCAACCGCTCTGGCAACAATGACCGCGCTTGAGGTGGTATTGTTCGGTAAAAACAATGTAGCCCTCTTCGCTGTGGTAAAAGTCCCCCGGTTCCAAATCGCTCCGCATGTTGCAAATTTACCACGTATGAAACCGATGCCCGATTTCACGACCGAACGCGTCAAGAGGTCCGCTGCCGAGGAGGCCGGCGTTGAGCTCTGGGTGCGGCGTTTGGATGCTGTTGATTCGCCGACGCCGGGCAACAAGGCCTGGAAGCTGATGTACCATGTCGAGCGCGCATTACTGCAACCGGAGCCCGCATTGCTCACATTCGGCGGAGCATGGTCCAACCACCTGCACGCCACAGCGGCCCTGGGGGCGTCAATTGGTTTGCGCACCATCGGTGTGGTCCGTGCTAACGAAGCCGAACTGGCCCATCCCACCCCGACCTTGCAAGACTGCATGGACTGGGGCATGGAGCTTTTTCCGGTTTCCCGGTCCGAATACAAGGAAAAGGACGCGCCATTTTTCAAAGCCTGGTTGCGAGACCGGTTCGGCAATCCTTGGATTGTGCCGGAAGGCGGTAGTGGGGCGCTGGGCGTCATGGGGTGCAAGCACCTCATCGAACAAGCCGACTTGGAACGCCCATGGGACGCAGTAGTGGTCGCCGCCGGAACTGGGGCCACGGCCGCGGGGCTCCTGTTGGGGCTCAAAGGAACCGCCAACCTTTATGTGGCCAACGCACTGAAGGGGTTCGACATGGGTCAGGCCATCGAGCACCAATTGAACCTCGCACTGAACGATTCTACGTGGTCAAGTGAGCTCGCCGCCCGTTGCACCGTCTGGAACGACGCCCACCTCGGTGGGTTCGGCCAAATTCCCGAATCCCTCCAATCATTCATCCGATCATGGGAGACTGAAACACGCATTCCGTTGGACGGCGTCTACACGGGAAAAGCACTGCATCGCTTGGAGCAGGCATGGCGAGAAAACCCCGATTGGAGTGGCCGGCGCGTCCTGTTCATCCACACGGGCGGGCTGCAGGGAAACCGCTCGTGGTGGTGACAATTGAAAAATATTTCCGCGCTGTTCAAGAAGCCGGTTGGCGGCGTCAATTTGCCCCTCAACCAACGCCCAGAACCGGCCGGAATGAGCGACTTCCTCCAACACGAATGCGGCATTGCAATGCTTCGATTGAAGC
>CAXREW010000317.1:0-5343 GCA_964229455.1 Flavobacteriaceae bacterium
TTCAGCAGTTTACATGTGCTGTCGGTGGCAAGAAGAACAAAGTCGGTGAGGACATGAGTCAGGACGCACGTTGGTCGGTAAGCATCGCAGGCAATCAAAACATCGTGGCCCGAACGTACAGCACGACAGTCGCTGGAGCGTTCAATCAAACCAATGGAAGTCGTTCTGCGGTTATTGGTGGTGATGGCAACTCTACGAGTGGCGAAGGCTCCGCAACAGTGGGAGGTCGCCTAAATTTGACGAATGGACCCAATTCGGTGACAGTTGGAGGTCAAGGCAACTCAACAAGTGGGGAAGGCGCATCGACAGTAGGAGGGGTTGAAAATTCTTCGGTTGGAGCCCGCTCAGTAATAATTGGCGGCCAAACCAATGTTGCGAACGGCAGTCGTTCCATCATTCTCGGCGGGCGCTCCAATTCTACGGATGCTACCGCGGATGGAGGCATCCTCGGAGGTCGCTACAATGTGCTTTCAGGTGAGGAAAATGTCATTGTTGGTGGTTCCTACAACACGATGGAAAACACGTTGGATGAGAATGGATTTGGTGTGTACAACAGGTGGTCCGTGATGTTGGGTGGAGGATCCCACCTGCCAAACACGCTTCAGGATGGAGCTATAATGCTGGGTAAGCTGAACAACGTTTACATCGAACAAGCAGATTCCCTTCATCACGTTCAAGTTGGTCCTGCTAACGAATGAGCTTCCAGCTGGTTCCTCAGTGATGTTTTTCAATCCGAGAGTACAAAATGCATCTGTCCGGGGTAGCTGAATCAACAGAAAAAGCAAGCTCCGCCGCCAAAATACCAACTCATAACAAGGATGAGAATGGCGAGTCCAAGGAGCAGCAGTGCTCCATAAACAATTGCGATTGTACGATTGGTTCTCTGGAACCTTTCTCGCTCCTGGGTGACATCGATTCCATTGGCTGCCTTGATGTCAAGGACCTGCTTGCGGTAACGTCGATTGAGAAAAAATGCAGGGCCGAACACCAACCACATTATTTGGGCTATGGGAGAACTAATGGCCATCAGGAATGCGAAGGCTAAAAATGCACCGAGTGCGATTTTCCCAAAGCGTTGTTGATTTTTCTCAACCTCTGCCCAGGGCGTAGGTTCGACCAACCGACTGCTTTTCCATTCGCGTTCTATCGCGGAAGGTGGAATATGCTGCAGAGATGCTATGAGAGATGGGAAGGTAGGCTGCATCTCTGAAGCGAGCAGGTACTCATCAGATAGGGAGGCCTCTGCTGCGTAAACATCATCTATGTCGTTTGGAATTGATGCGTGCTGAACTTGTTTCTGATCCAATGAAAGAGAGGACGTGGCGCCCTTTTTCCATTCGATGTGGTAACCCGGTAGCAAGCTTCGCTTTTGGATTGAACAGCCGACACTTGTGCTGACGATTAGGATGCCAAGAAGTGTGATGTTGAAAAACCGCATGGTGTAATGTAGGCAATTCGAAAGGGATGCGGGTCAGCGGTATTGGATATCGAATGCGATATTTGCACCGCCCATGAACTACCGCACCTACCTCCATGACGGCATCCAAGTATCAGAGCTTGGCTTCGGGGCTTGGCAACTCGGTGTCGAATCGGGGTGGAAGGCGGTTTCCGTCGCGGACGCCGATCGCATGATCCGGACCGCCCTCGACAGCGGTATCAACTTTTACGATACCGCCCCGAACTACGGCCACGGCACGAGCGAGGAGCGGTTGGGGAAGGTGTTCAAGACGCTCGACCGCGACACCATTGTGGTGAACACGAAGTTTGGTCGGCTCGACAACGGCACAGTCGACTTCAGCGCGTCGCAAATCCGCGGCTCCATCGAGCGCAGCCTCAGGCGCCTCCAAATCGATTGCATCGACTCCGCCATCATCCACAGCCCGCCGCGCGAACTCCTTGACGGCAACAAGGTCGATCATTACGAAATCCTCGAGCGGCTCCAGGACGAAGGCAAGATCCGAGCGTACGGTGCCTCGGTCGACTTCGCCGTGGAAATCGAGAAGCTACTCGAAACGACGAACGCCAAAGTGTTCCAGTGCTTTTTCAATATCCTGCACCAGGACGCCAAGAACGCTTTCGACACCGTCCAGGCGCAAGGCGCCACGGTCATTGCGAAGATTCCATTTGATTCGGGGTGGCTGACGGGCAAGTACCACGCCGAGAGTCAATTTGAGGGTGTTCGCGCGCGGTGGTCAGCCGATGACATCTGCACCCGCGCCCGCTTGGTCGACCGTGTGATGGAAATCGTTGGCGAGGACGTGCCGTTGATGGGAGCGGCCCTGTCGTTTTGTACGGCATTTGATGCGGTCAGCACGGTGATTCCGGGCGCCGTTTCGAAGGAGCAGCTCCGCGGAAACATCGCGTCGATGCAGCATGGCCTTGATGCTAGTATGAAGGCTGCCCTCGAGGCATTTTATGAGCAGGAGGTGCGTCCTCTGGTTTTGCCCTGGTAGCAGCTGATTTCCTTCCTGTCGCTATCCACAATTGTTGAAAACGCCTGTGAAAACGGTGTGGATTCCTTTCAGCACGAAAAATTGCATTGCGTCCATTCTTGCCCTTGATTTGGCTATGTCAACGGATGGGAACATCCACGAAGCGCCAAGCAGAACAACTCTTCGGAGGAGGAAAGCGAAAGTGGAAGAAAGGTCTCCGGACCGGACTGTTCTTCGAGACACCAAGGCACAAAGGTGCCGAGGTTGAGTTGAGGTGCTGTGATCGTGTCGCCTGAGAATGGTGGCAAGGCCCGCAAGGGTGGCGTAGACCAGATGTAGTTGGAAAGCGTGAGACCAGGACCCGTTCATGAAACGATGGAGCACTCGTGCGACATCGCGGATTTCGAAAGAAAGCTCCCACGTGGTCAGGGGAGCGCGCTGGAACTGAGAAGGACCAGCAGGCAGCAGACCGGTGCAACGCACGAACGCTGGTGAACGAAGCGAAGCCGAAAGCCGCTGCAAAGCGGAAAGAAGCAGAGCCATCAACTCAGGAGAGGCGGGCAACCGCCGATCCAGCGCTTGAAAGCGGCGAATCATGGGCCGAGGGTGCAAACCCAAGGTGTCCCGCCCCAGGTGGGTTGCTGAGAATGCAGTTGAGGAGCTAAAGCCAAGCGTACCGTGTGCCCAACGGGAAGCTTTCGGTTCGCCGAAACCCCCGCATCGTTCGCGATGAAGCCACGGAGGAGCCGCGTCGCAGTTAGAAGTAAAATTCCAACTCGGCGCGGTTCTTTGCTTTTGGGGCTTTTCGTACCGACCTCGATCAGCCAGGCATGCCACCCATGTTCATCTCTGCTCCATCCAATTCCAATTTACAGCCACTCGCTCTCGTGTGACAAACTCGTGACACGGGTCGTGCAGACTGCTTGAAAAATGGGCGTGAGATTTGCGCAAAATTTCACACCCATGCGCTCATTTTACTCTTTTCTCTCGTGTTCAATCCTCGCTTGCTTTGGCCTGTCAACGGCGCCTACAGCCCAAGCGCAAGAAGTCATTTACGATTCGGTGGTGCTCGGTGAGGGCAACGCCAACATGTCGTTCTACAGCCTCGCCAACGGTGAACTGGCCCAGGTGCCTCTCGCCGATTGGCACATCGCCTTGGACGTCCGTCCGATGGGTGCAACCGCCCGCATCAACTGCGGCCTCGGCCTCAAATTGTACCCCTATGGTTCGCTCGCCGAATGGGACAACGTGGACCTGACCACCTGGCTTCCCGGTGACCCTTACCGTAACGAACAAACGGACTGGTCATACGGCGCCTTTAGCCAAGGCGGCGATGGTATGTTCGACTTCGGTTGGGGTGTTTATGATGTGGTAACGCACGTGGTCACTTCCGATTTGATGTACTTGGTTCAGTTGCCAGACGAATCGTGGAAAAAGGTCGCGTTGCTCAGTTTGTCCAGTGGCGTTTACGATTTGCAATTCGCCAACCTCGACGGCACGGACTTCTTCAACCTTAGCGTCAACAAAGCCGATTACGACGGCCAATTGTTTGCCTACTGCAACCTGCTCACCGGCACGGTGGAGGACCTCGAACCTACCGAGCCATGGGACATCGCATTCTTCACCTACGAAGATGAAGTGTCGCCGGGAATGTACTACCCAGTAACCGGCGGACTGATTCACCCGAATGTTACCGTGCAGCAATCCGAAGGCTTGACGGACCCGTTCTTGGACGGTTCGTACAGCTTTGACTCCTTCTCGTTCGAGACCAACGCCATCGGCCACGACTGGAAGTCGTTCGTTCCCGGTCAAGGCTATGCCATCGAAGGGGAGCGTTGCTACTTCGTTGCCGATTCATACGGTGACGTATGGCGATTGGTCTTCACTGGTTTTGGCGGTTCTGTCACCGGCGAAATCACCTTCGGCTTGCTCGAAGCCGGAACGATCGCCAACAGCGTTTCCGAAGCGCCTGCTGAAGCCGGTCGATTCTACCCAAATCCTCTGGCATCAGGACAACCGTTGACCGTAGCGACAGAGCGCGCTGCACGGATTCGTGTATTCGCAGCTACAGGAACACAAATCATTGATGAACAAGTAGTTGGATTGGTTCAATTGAACCTTCCTGCACTCACCTCTGGCCTGTACATCGTCGAATTGACGGAGGCAACAGGTGCGCGCTTCACACGACAACTTATCGTTCAATAACATCCCCCGCGGATGCTGGCTTACTCCAAACTCACAATGACCCTGGCCCTGCTCGCAGTTTATACTGTGGGGCAGGGCCAATCTGCTTTTAAGGATAGCGTTTTGTGGCGCTGGGTGGAGTTGACGGATGCGGTGGTCACAGGCGAGCGCGACGGCACGTCTTCGAAAGAAGCGCTGCGCATGATCCGGACTGTGGATGAAAAATCCATCGCGGCCTCCGGTGCCTCCCAACTTAACCAACTCCTCAACAGCCAACTCAATTTCCGCATCAGCCAGGATCCCATTTTGGGAAGCGGGGCGGCATTGAACGGCTTAGGAGGAGAGGGGTTGACCGTGCTGGTGGACGGAGTTCCCGTCCGGGGCCGCCTCAACGGCCAAGTAGACCTGAGCCAGCTGTCTCTGAAAAACGTAGAGCGGGTGGAGATCGTCAACGGCCCCATGGCCGTGGAGTACGGCACCAACGCCCTGGCCGGCACCATCAACCTGATCACCAAGTCGAACCACCGGGAGGGCTTGCAGCTCTCGGCCACCGGGCAGTACGAGACCATCGGCCAGCACGAATTCAACATGTCGGCTACCCATGCAAATGGCGAAGGGCGTAACCTGCAAGCCAGCATCAACCAGTATTATTTCGACGGCTGGTCACCGACTGATGCCTTGTTTGACGGATTCGCACCGTTTTTGGCAGACACCGGCCGCGTCGCAC
>CAXREW010000318.1:0-2291 GCA_964229455.1 Flavobacteriaceae bacterium
CTGGCGGATCGCGTGGACACCCAGACCCCAGAAGTCAAGATTTTCAAGGAAAAGTACGCCCGTGAACAGCTGTACGTCGTCGGCAAAGCCCGCGACGCGGAAGGCCTGGCAACGGCTTTGGATGCGCGCGGCTCAGAGCTGTTGAGTGCGTTCCATCGGATTGAGGTGGATCGCTACGCGGGGTTGATTGGCCTGAGTGAAAACGAGGTGATCCGCGACGAATTGGGTCAACGAGCAGGGCTGCAACTCACTGTTCCGCGCGATGCCCGATGGGCCAAAAAGTCGGCGGACTTTCTGTGGATTGATCGCCAATTGACCCGAATGAAAGGTGGGGACAACCACGACGTGCAGCAGGGTTTTTTTGTTTACCGCGAGCCGTACACAAGCGATGCGCAGTTTTCGATGCAAGCCCGGTTGAGCAAGCGTAATGAAGTGCTCAAAGAGCACGTGCCCGGTCCAACGCCCCGCTCGTTCATGACTACCGAAATGCGCTACACCCCTTCGTACGAGGAAGTGGTGTTCAATGGCGGTTTTGCCTCCGAATTGCGTGGACTGTGGCGCATCGAAGGTGACTACATGGGCGGGCCGTTTTACAGCCTCACCGCCTACGATGAGCGCAGCGGAGAATTGGTGACGGTGGAGGGTTACGCTTACGCCCCCTTCTTCGATAAACGCGAATACATGCGCGAGGTAGAGGCCATCGTGCGCTCCCTCGTCTGGTACGAAGCCCCAACGCCCACGCCTACGCCATGAGGAATGTCGGGTTGTCGTTAATCGTATTGTTATGGGCGGCTGTCGGCTGCGCACCGCAAACCACGCCTGTGCAATGGGAGTTTGAATCCAGCATTCGCGCCCTGACCGTGGCGCCCAATGGCGACGTCTGGTGGGCTGGTTCGGCGGGACTTGTCGGGCACAAAGCGGATGGAGCGTGGACCGTTGATACGCTGCGCAGCCCAGACGGGGACACACCAGCCTTTCGTTCCATCGCGGTGACCGATGAGGCAGCGTTCGTTTTGAGCATCGCTTCGCCGGCGCTGCTCTACCGCAAACCGCACACCGATGACACCTGGAGTGTGGTGTATACCAACACGGATTCCCTGGCCTTTTTTGACAGCATGCACTTCTGGGACAACCGGGAGGGCATTGCCATGGGCGACCCGCTGGGGGCATGCTTAAGCGTTATCATCACCCGAGACGGCGGGGCGACGTGGTCGGAGGTGTCCTGTGAGGACTTGCCATCTGCGGAGGAAGCCGCATTCGCCGCGTCGAACGGGAACATCGCGTTGCTCGGGAATGAGGTGTGGATTGCTTCAGGCGGGGTGGCTTCACGGATTTTTCGCTCGCCGGATCGGGGGCGAACTTGGGAAGTGGTCGAGACGCCCATTGTGCAGGGAGGAGCGATGACGGGAATGTTCAGCGTGGCCCGTTGCGATGAAGCGAACGGGATGGGCTGGGGCGGAAATTGGGAAGCGATGGACGACAATGCGGCCAACAAAATTGCCACTGCGGATGGCGGCGAGACCTGGGAATTGCTGACGCCGGGTGGCGGCCCGGGCTACCGGTCGTGCGTGCAGTACGTGCCGAATACCGACTGCCGATCCATCTGGGCCGTGGGCATTCCGGGAATCAGCCGCTCAAGCGATGGCGGCGCAACCTGGACCACCAAGCCCGACAGCAATTTTTACACGGTACGGTTCACCCCAGACGGCGAAACCGCCTGGCTCGCGGGGCGCGGCAAGGTTGCCTGCCGTCCGGTCCAGCATTGATCACCTCACAACGACGGTCTGTCCCGGCTGGTTGTTTACGCCGATGACGGACGATCCGGCGCTCCAAGCCGAGGCGTCGAATTGCCATTGGGTCGTGCCCGCAGGAGGGCGCACCGATGCCGTCAATTGGCCGGCGGCGTTCCACACGTTCAACCGGTGGATTTCGGTGTTGCTGCGCACGGTGAGCTGGTCGACAACGGGATTCGGCCAAACGTTGGCGAGTGCGTTGGAGGGCTCAGAATCTAGCCCAACGGATACGTCTCCTTTGGCGAATGCGTATTGCCCTTTCTTCAAATCCAGGACCCGGAAGAGGCCGGCGCCGTTGGCAAGCGATCCGGGCTGCCATTCGTAGGATTCACATTCCTGCCAAGGCTCGCTGGCATCGGGGCGCCATGCGAGAAAACCGTTGGCTTCAGTGCCGCCGTAAAGCTCATAATCCAACGCGTCGGAATCGTTGCCGTAGTACTGCAGCCGCGCATCGAGGTGGGTGCCTTCGGGCCAAATGCCGTCGACGACCCAGAAGTG
>CAXREW010000319.1:0-8686 GCA_964229455.1 Flavobacteriaceae bacterium
GCATCAGAATGTAGGCGCCTAACACCCCTGTTAGCCACGTCCGGTTCGCTCGTTCAGCCTGCTGCCTTGGCATGCCACAAAGCTAGTGCACACCCTCTAGAAACGGATGCGCACGTGCTCCCGCTTGAGGGCTTGATTGCGCGTCAGGAGGCCCCATTCGAACGCATCCACTTGAACGGTCCATTTGGACATGCTGCACAGGTGCTCCCATGCCGCTTCCATATCGGGCGACCAGTGGATGTCGTCGCACACCATCACGCCATGTGGGTGTAGCAGTGGAAGGCTCTTTTCGACGTAACGGATCAAGGCTTCCCCCCGGTGGTTGCCGTCGATGAAAATCAGGTCGTACTCCCGGTCGGCGAAGGCCTCCCATGTTGCATCGAATTCGCCTGCAAAGGACCGGATGTTCTTTGTACCCAGCTTGGTCCAATTGGATTGAGCCAAGGCGAGAATATGAGGGTTGCCTTCCACAGTCGTCAGGGTTTGCGAGTGGCGTGCCAAGTAGGCCGAAGTCAGGCCCAAAGATGTCCCGAGCTCGAGGGTGGAGGTGCTGCGGAGATGCGCTGCCAATGCAGCAAGGGCGCGGGCGTGTTTTGGGCGCTTTGATGAGCGCCGTGCAATGCCAGAAACGGTCGAAGTGCTGCCGGTGGAACCTGCGCCGTAATCCACCACGGGCACGACCTCGGCGTTGGTATTGAGTTCAGCACGAAGGGTTTCGATGTCCGCGAAATGGAATCTCGAGCTGCGCATCTTTGTCAACAGGGTGAACAACCACGGGCTGTGGATGGAACGCCAACTCCGGCTTCGAATGAGCCAACGAATAAACGAGGTAATGCGGAAGATGGCAGTCGATTTCACTTTGATAAATGTACGGTGTCGAATATGCGATATTTCATATATCTTTGCGCCCCGTTCGGGCGATTAGCTCAGTTGGTTTAGAGCACCTCGTTTACACCGAGGGGGTCGGGAGTTCGAGTCTCTCATCGCCCACAACAAAAAAGCCCCGTTTCTGGGGCTTTTTTCATGAACCGTTTTGGCATCAACGGCGCTGCCGGGTGATGGTCAGTGCCCCGTGGAAATTCTCTCCATCGGAGCGGCGAAGGATATAGAAATAGGTTCCATCTGCAACGGGTTCATTGTTGATGCGACCGTCCCAACCGCCGCCGTAATCGTTGCTTTGGTATATCACGTTGCCCCAGCGATTGTAGATCTCCAGCTTCGAGTTCGGAAAACCTTCGATGCCTGGAATGCGGAAGAAATCGTTCCACGAGTCACCATTGGGTGAGAATACGTTGGGGATTTCCGTGTCACATGCGATGATGGAAACGTTGAACATGGCCTCGGCTCCGCACTGGTCGAGAACGTATACGTCCATGTCGCCTTGGGTGAGTCCAGCCTGGAAGTTTCCCGATGGCCCAATGAACGTGGCCAATGAGTCCAAGGTGTCATCGACGAGGACAAAAGCAGAATCCTGGGGATTGCCGTTGGCATCGTAGTTGAAGTACTGCCACGTGTAGAAGGTGTATTGTCCGACCCAGTTACCGGCCAAATCTTCTTCGCCCACCCCACCGGTCAGGTTTAGGTCGCCCTGTATGCCGAGGCAAACTTCGGGGTCATTTCCCATGATGGGTTCCCAAACCGGATATTCCACTTCCACGTCAAAACTGTCTTCGATGCCGCAAGCATCCGTGACGGTGAGGGTGACGATTTGTGATGTGTTGAAGTTCACCGTTTCGGTGGCGCCATCGCCTCCGCTCGACCAGTTGTACGTGAAGGGGCCAACACCCGTGTTGATTCCCGCTTCGAGTATGGCATCATCGCCGGGACACAACGGACTGTTCGTTTGCTCTCCATAAATGACCAACTCGGGAGGTAGGGTGTAGGTAATGGTCGCCGTTTGTTCATTGCCGCAGACGTCCGTAACCGTGATTTGGGCCGCACCTGGGTCGTCCGTCTCGAGAACATTTACCGCAAGGGTGTCTGATGGCCCTGTGCTCCAGGCGAACGTAAACGGCCCATAGCCACCAATTGTTTCCACCTCCAAAATGGCCTCACCGTTGCAGATGCCAACGGGATTTTCAAATTGCAATTCTGTCGGCTCGAAGTCTTGAATGATGAGGGTTGCCGAGCGCAATACCGAGTCGCCGCACAGGTTGACGTAGGTGTATTCGATGGTGACCGTTTCGGGGCCTTCCACTTCTCCATCGGGGATGACAATCAGTGGGATTTCGTACGTGAATTCGCCCACTTCCATGATGACTTCGGGGTCGATGGTTTCGTAGTCGACACCGTTGATAGCAGTCCCGGAAATCACGACGTCCAGCGTGTCTTCCGTGTCGGCAAGCGGTCTGTTGACAATGAAGACCGCGTCGTTGCAGGTTTCGACTACTGTGGTGTCACCACCGAAAATTTGGTTCCCGGAAATGGAGGCCGTTGCAACCAAGTCGAATGCGTTCGAAGTGAAGGATCCTTCTTCAAGCACCACAATGGATTCCAATGCGGTGTCCGATCCATCCGCGATGGCCAACTTGATGTGGTACGTTTCGCCGCATTGCACGGCTGCTTCTGCGGTGAAGGTTGTCGTGTACCCCAAAATGCAGATGCCGTTTTCGGATTGATTGTTCACGTAGTACTCGGGGTTCGTTCCTGAATTCACTGAAGAAATTGTGATGGGAAGCGGGGGATCTGCATCGGGAACGCCAGCAATGTTCATGGCGCCATCCGGGAAACCCGCGGGGCTGGCATATTCACCCACAATGCCGGGACCGCTCAAGAAGAAGGCGAAGACATCGTTGAATTGCGTATTGATCCACGTTTCATACTCGTCCGAACCAAAGACGTAGTTGAAGCTGATGGAGTCACCGGATGCGGTGAAGTCAAATTCCAACACACAGCCATCGTTGACGGAGCTGACGGAGAAATTCTGATTGATCAATGGAGGAACGGAGTTGGCGATGTCCAACAAATCCGGATCGTTGAATGCGGTGCCTAAGCAATCGCCGCATGTTCCAAATTCACACGCGATGTTGACCGCAGCATCTGAACTCAGGACCAAGCCGGAGCCGATGGTGAAGACGTCTTCTCCGCCGGTCATGTAGCCGAGTTGGCTGGCACCGCCGGTGTACGTGATGTTGAAGGCTTCGACCCCTTCTCCTAGGAGGATCTCGTTGACATACTCCTCAATGGTAAATGTCGAATTCACATCAATTTGGCCCCAGGCATGGATGCTCGAGCAGCTGGAGAACAGCAGAAGGCAAAGGAGGTGAGGTTTGCGCATGGTTCAATTGTCCGAAGAAAGGTACGTGGAAATGAGGCTGCTGTGTCCCGCGATAAAGCGGGTAGTCAACAAGGTATCTTTCATTACCCCCGTAACTTTGGCGCTATGAAGACGCTCATTTACATTGAAGGGTTGCGCAAAACGTACCATATCGGGACCCAGCAGGTTCACGCCTTGGATGGCCTCGATTTGGCCATCGATGTGAATGAATACGTCGCGCTCATGGGCCCCTCCGGAAGCGGGAAATCCACGCTCATGAACGTCTTGGGATGCCTGGATTCACCGACCGCGGGTTCCTATCACCTCAATGGCCAGAACGTCGCCAATTTGGACGAGGATGCACTGGCGGACATTCGCAACCGGGAGATTGGATTTGTATTTCAAACCTTCAACTTGTTGCCGCGTTACAGTGCTTTGGAAAACGTCGCCTTGCCGTTGATTTATGCCGGATTGTCTAAGCGCGAGCGCTTAGAACGGGCAGAAGAAGTACTCGAAATGGTGGGATTGCAAGACCGCATGGTGCACAAGCCCAACGAACTGAGTGGGGGGCAGCGCCAACGGGTGGCAGTTGCCCGCGCCTTGGTCAACCGGCCTTCCATCATCCTCGCCGATGAGCCGACGGGCAACCTGGACACGGCTACCTCAATGGAGATCATGAATCTCTTCGGTGAAATTCAAGCCGCTGGCAATACGGTCATCTTGGTGACACACGAGGAAGATATCGCCGAATGCGCCCACCGCGTCGTCCGCTTGCGCGACGGAAAAGTGGAGTCCGGAAATGGCTAAATGCTGCGGTTCGTGCCGTGTCTTTGTATCTTAAATACGGGATTAATTTTCGAGGAACATGCAACGGGAACGCATTGTGAATTTGCGCGATGAAGCGCAGGTAGGCCGGGAAGTTTTGGTGCAGGGATGGGTACGGACATTTCGTAACGACCAATTCATCGCATTGAACGATGGCTCATGCTTGGGCAATTTGCAGTTGGTCATCGACCGAGAGGCGACAGAGGATGCAATCAAAAAGCGAATCACGACAGGTGCTGCCCTTGCCGCCAAGGGGGTCATCGAAGCCTCCCAAGGCCGCGGTCAAGTGACCGAATTGAAGGTGACGGAATTGGAGATCCTGGGCGATGCAGATCCCGAATCGTTCCCCATTCAGATGAAGCGCCACACCATGGAATTCCTGCGCGAGAAGGCGCACTTGCGTTTCAGGACGAGCACGTTCGGCGCAGTATTCCGTGTCCGTCATGCGCTCAATTATGCCGTGCATAAGTTCTTCACGGAACAGGGATTCTTTCAGATGCACACCCCCATCATCACCGGCAGCGACGCCGAGGGAGCGGGGGAGATGTTTCAGGTGACCACACTGGACTTGAACAATGTGCCCAAGGCGGACGACGGCAGTGTTGATTTCGCGGAAGACTTCTTCGGAAAGACGGCGAACTTGACCGTGAGCGGTCAGTTGGAAGCGGAGTTGGGGGCCATGGCGTTGGGGCAGGTGTACACCTTCGGTCCTACATTCCGCGCGGAGAATTCGAACACGTCACGCCACCTGGCGGAGTTTTGGATGATCGAGCCGGAGGTGGCCTTTGCTGACCTTGCTAGCAACATGAAACTGGCCGAGGATTGCCTCAAAGGCATCCTCCGCGATGTGCTCGCTGGATGCGACGAGGACCTCGAATTCCTCGAGAATCGGGAGCTGCAAGCCGAGAAACAACTGCCGCAGGACCAGCGCCACGATGCGCCGCTGCGCGCTCGGCTGCAGGCCGTGGTGGACACGCCTTTCCAGCATGTCACCTACACCGAAGCCGTTGACCTGCTGCAGCGGTCCAAGCCCTACAAAAAGAAGAAGTTCAAGTACCCAGTGGAATGGGGAGTGGACCTCCAAAGCGAGCACGAGCGCTGGCTTGTCGAGAAGCACTTCAACGGTCCGGTCATCATCACCGATTACCCTGCTTCCATCAAGGCCTTTTACATGCGCCAGAACGAAGACGGCAAGACGGTGGCTGCCATGGATGTGCTGGTTCCGGGAATCGGTGAAATTATCGGCGGTAGCCAGCGGGAAGAGCGACTGGATCGCTTGCAGGCCAAGTGCGCCGAATTCAACATTCCGGAGGACCATGTGTGGTGGTACCTCGATACCCGCCGCTTCGGTTCGGCCGTGCACAGCGGTTTTGGCATGGGTTTTGAAAGGTTGGTGATGTACGTGACGGGAATGACGAACATTCGCGATGTGATTCCTTTCCCGCGCACCCCACAGAACGCAGAATTTTAAAATCCGCCCTTCATGCTCAAGCAAAGCCTTCAACAGAAACTGCTCCAAAAGCTATCGCCGCAGCAGATTCAGTTGATGAAGCTGTTGCAGTTGCCCACTACCGAATTGGAAGTGCGCATCAAGGAGGAGTTGGAGGCGAATCCGGCGTTGGAAGAAGGCGCGGAAAACGACTGGGACGAGGATGATTTAGCACCGGCAGAGGAGCAGAGCGAAGCCCTCGACGATTTTGATTTCGACGATTACCTCGATGATGAGACGCCGGACTACCGGCTGAGTGCCCGTAACCAAGGGGCCGATGTCGAGGACAAGACCATCCCGTTTTCCGGGGGAACGACCTTTTTTGAGCGGTTGCATGCGCAACTGGGTTTGTTGGATGCCCCCGAGCAAGTGAGGGAATTGGCTGACCACATCATTGGCAATTTGGACGAAGCGGGGTACTTGCGCCGCGACCTCGAGAGCATTGTGAACGATTTGGCCTTCACCGAAGGGAAAGTGGTTGAGCGAGCGGCGCTCGAAGAAGCCCTGGCCTTGGTGCAAACCTTGGATCCGGCGGGCGTTGGTGCACGGGATTTAAAAGAATGCCTACAGCTGCAATTGCAGCGCAAATTCGATTCCGAGGACCGGTCGACTGCCAAATTGTCTCGGCGCATTTCGCAACGAATCGCCCTGGAAATCCTCGAGTTCCACTTCGAGTCATTTTCCAAAAAGCACTTCGAGCGCATCCAGAAAAAGCTTGACATCGATGAGGAGGCCTTGAAAGACGCGCTTGCCGAGATCACGCAGCTGAACCCCAAACCGGGCAACTCCGGTGCGGAGTCTTCTCGCGGTACGGCCATTCAGGTGGTCCCCGACTTTCTGTTGTCCGTCGAGGACAACGAATTGCGCCTGCAGTTGAACCAGCGCAACGCTCCTGAGTTGCGGATCAGCCCCATGTACAAGGAGATGATGGAAACGTATGCGAGCGGTGCCAAAACCAACAGCCAGCAGAAGGATGCCCTCACGTTTGTGAAGCAGAAAATCGATTCGGCCAAGTGGTTTGTGGATGCCATCCGCCAGCGGCAGTTGACGCTGACCCTCACGATGCAAGCCATTGTGGACCACCAGCACGACTACTTTCTTTCTGGTGACGAAACGGATTTGCGCCCCATGATCCTCAAGGACATCGCGGACGTCGTTCAAATGGACATCAGTACGGTTTCCCGTGTGGCCAATAGCAAGTACGTGCAGACCCCGTATGGCACCTTCTTGCTTAAGTCCTTTTTCAGTGAGAGTCTGACTACTGAAACGGGCGAGGAAGTGAGCTCCCGCGAGGTCAAGAAAATCTTGCAGGAAGCCATTGAGGGAGAAGACAAGCGCAAGCCCTTGAGCGACGAAAAGCTCGGGCAGGTCTTAAATGCCAAAGGCTACAACATCGCCCGCCGCACGGTGGCGAAATACCGCGAGCAACTCGGTATTCCCGTGGCGCGCATGCGCAAAGAACTCAGCTGATGTGGGCCAAGTGGATTTCCGGGGTGTTCCACCCGTTGGTGATGCCATTGGCCACCTTAGTCCTGGTGTTTGCCTTGGATTCGTATCTGCAAGCCTTGCCGGAAGTGTTCATGTACATGGGGGTTGTTGTGCTCGTGAACACGTTGGCCCCGGCCGTGTCGATTTGGGTGTTGCACCGAAGAGGGTATTTGAGTGATTTGGACATCCGAAACCGAAAGGAGCGTGCGCTCCCATTCATCATTGTCCTGGCTTATTTCATCATGACGTACGCCCTGCTCGTGCTGAGCCCGGCGCTATATATCCCGTTGGTGTACCTCGACATGTGGATGGGTCTCATGGCCTCGATTGGCATTGCCCTCCTCATTACCCGTTGGTTCAAAATCAGCATGCACATGCTGGCCCAGGGCGGCGTCCTCGGCACCGTCATGGCGGTCCAGGCCATTCAATTGGTGCCCGCGTGGACGTTGAACGCCGTGTTGGTGTTCATCGCGGGCTGGGTCGGGTTTGCTCGGATTCACATGGGGGTGCACCGGCATATCGAGGTGTACACGGGGTACCTACTCGGATTCACCGTGTGTTTTTGCGCCGTGGTGCTCGGCCTCGGGGGGTGACCTGAATGGCCTAGGCGTCCAAGGCCTGTTGCCAATTCCAAGCGTCGCGCAGGGCTTCCTCCAAACTGCATTCACACGACCAGCCCAATTCACGCTGGGCCTTTCTGGCGTCTGCGAAAATGGCCGTGACGTCGCCGGCGCGACGCGGCCCCATCTGGTGCGGAACCGGCACGCCCGTGGCGCGCTCAAACGCCTGAATGACCTCGAGCACGCTTTTGCCCTGACCGGTGCCCAGGTTGAAGGCTTCGCAGGCGGTGTCCTGTATGCCCAACCAATCCAGCGCTGCAACGTGCGCTTTGGCCAAATCCATCACATGGATGTAGTCCCGGATGCAGGTGCCGTCGGGTGTGGGGTAATCACCTCCGAACACCGTCAACGGATCCCGCAGCTTGGCAACCGCTTGAGTCAAGTAGGGCACGAGGTTGTTGGGATGGCCCAGTGGTAGTTCGCCGATGCGACTGGTAGGATGGGCACCGAGGGGGTTGAAGTAGCGCACGAGCGCCGCGTTGAGGGGGTAGCCGCTGGCTGCAAAGTCTGTGATGATGCGCTCGCACGCTTGCTTGGTGTAACCGTAGGGTGACTCGGCGCTTTACATGGGTGCGCTTTCGTCCACTGGTATGGACTCCGGTTGGCCATACACGGTGCAGCTACTCGAAAAGACCACATCGGTCGTGCCGTGTTGTTCTGCAGCTTCGAGGATGTTGACGGTGCTGGCGATGTTGTTCGCATAGTACTTGAGCGGCAGTTGCGTGCTCTCACCAACGGCCTTGAAGGCGGCAAAGTGAATGATGCCATCAATGGATCCACCTTCTGCGATGCCTTCAAACGCTGCAAGCAAGGCGGAACGGTCGGCACAATCCACCTCCTCTACCTCTGGCCCAAAGCCCAAAATAGCGCGCAGCCCCACGAGGACTTCTTTTGTGGAATTCGAAAAATTATCCAGGATGACCGGCGAGTACCCCGCATTCACGAGCTCCACCACGGTGTGTGAGCCGATGTACCCTGCTCCTCCGGTTACAATTACACGCTTTTTCA
>CAXREW010000320.1:0-3480 GCA_964229455.1 Flavobacteriaceae bacterium
TGGCCGTATTCGGCTTCAAACGCCTCGACGCTCCCAAACATCTGGATGTAGTAGGCGAGACGGCGATCGATTTCGTCCATGACCTCAGCGTCGGTCACCTCCAAACTGTCTAGTTTGGCATGGTGCACCAAGAGTTTTTGAAAGATCAACTCTTCGAGCAAGTTGCATCGCTGCACCTCGGTGAGCTCGCCGGTCTGACCGGTTTGGGCCATTTGGGCGCGCATGGCGAAGGCCTGGGCTTCCACTTCACTTTCGAGGACGATGCCATCTCCCACCACCGCAACAATGGCGTCAATGGGTGTTGATTCAACAGTTTGCGCCTTCGAAATGAGGCAAAAGAGCAACAGACAACAGGTAGAAAAAACGGTTTTCACAGCATCGATATTCGTCAACGAAGGTACGCCTTGCCGAGCATTGAAAAATGCGGTTACCTGAGGTTAACAAAATGTGATTTCAGATACCTTATTATGCGATTTCTTTTGTCGAATCAAAAAAAGAGGTATATTGCCTGTCTTGGTGACTATTGTCACGAAGGCCCTAAACACCAGTTTCGCATGATTTGTGCAATGCTAAAACCACTCCTCCGTGGCGGGTCCTGCAAGACCCTGCTATGCGCCATTGTGGCCATCATCTGCTCGTTCTGCGCCTCCGCGCAAACCACGCTCTACCCCGGAGACGTCATCGTTTCCATGCTGACGGCGGATGTTTCAGGAGGTAACAAAATTGAAGGCCACGTTGGCTTTATCCTTCTTCGAGATGTAGAAGCAGGCACCACGCTGACCATCCGAAAGGACGTTTGGCTGTGTGACGAGGCCGGTTCATGCGGGTGGGCCAATACTTCTTCCCCGCAATTGATGACGTGGACTGCTCCTGAGGGTGGACTTGATCGAGGAACCGAAGTCATCATCGTCGATACCGGAGGAAGCATGGAGCCTCGGCAAGAGGATGCCAATGGGTGGGCGACCACATCCGGTGGCAACGGCAACAACAACAGCCTCGACGTACTCATCGATGGCGACGTATGCGGCACTGTGACCGGTGAGTCAGGTAATTACGACGGATCCTACCTCTGGATTTACCAGGAGCGCAATGGAACGCCCTACCACCTGTACCTAACCGGATACAACGTTGACTATGCGGGCAACACCGCGGAAGGCACGCAATTGCACCAGGAAGGGGAGTTGGCAGAATGCAATCCGGTGTTCTCGTTCGAATACTTCAACATTGTGTGGCAATGGTCCCTCAAAGCAGCTTACCGCAATTCGTTCGCGGTGACACCGGGCGTTTTCGGACTGCTCGGTGCAGAGAAAGGGACGTTGGGCCCAGGAGGTGGCGGAGCGTTTTTTCTCAATTCAGACTACAACATGTACGATAACCAAAATTCACGGGGTTCGGTGCTGATCAACAACTTGGGCAATGTGAATTTCCCGGCGGCGGCGGTCGATGTAGCTTGGAGTAACGTCAATCAGTCAGCAGGTGGTGCGAATTATGGCGGCGATGAATCATTGGACATTGTGGTGGCTTCCGCTGCGAGTAAGTTGGTGATTGATGCCTCTGCGGAAGTCTCTTGCCGAGACGTGCAGGTGTATGCAGGTACCTTTCAATCCTGTGATGGGAATGCGCGGACAGTCAAAGCTACCCGCAATTTCAGCATGACAGAAGGCGAAGACACCGGCTTCAACGGCGGTATGGGCATGCTCAAAATGGGAGGCTCAGCAGCCCAAAACATTGATTTGAAGAACTACGGCAACCCGGCCAGCACCAAGGCGAAGTTTTTTGATCTCGTCCTCGACAACACCAACGGTGTGACCATGAAAGGCCACGGTCGGATGAAGGCCGGCGGCGCATTGGAATTCACCAATGGGGCATTGACCCTTGCGGATGATCCCGATGGTTCGGGTACCGGGTCTTCGAGCATGACGTTCGAGTCGAACGCCATGAAAGGCACGGCGAGCATCGGTCCGTGCTCAGCGGCAAATTTTGGCGACGGGGCGGACCAAGAATTCACCTTTCAGCGTTACATCCCGGCCGATCCTGACGGCTCGACCTGGGTGAATATTGGGGCCTACGTCACCGGCACGACCGTGGGCGACTGGACTTCGGCCAACCCGAGCATGCTGGTCTTCCAGTACAACGAAAGCAACTACGGCTCCTTGGGAGCAGGGTGGACCTACCTCTGGGATGCTTCAACAGTGTTGGCACCGGGTTCAGGCTACATGGCGTTGATTCCGCAAGGTCAGGACGCCTTGTTCAACGTGACGGGCCCCTTCAAAATGGGCGATGTCAACATTGACTTAACCTTCACCGACGACCCCAATCAGAGCAACGTCACCGTCGACGGTTGGAATTTGGTTTCGAATCCCTACCCCTCACCGGTAAACTTGGTTCAGGTGCTTTCCCGTGTAGACGGGGTTGAAGCGTACTGGATTTACGACAACACGAATGCCGGATCGTACATCACAAGCAACGACATGGGGGTCGGCGACGCGCCGTCCACCTTGGATGTCGGGCAATCGTTTTGGGTTAAGGTGAGCGAGAACCAAACCCTAACCTTCACAGAAGCCGACAAGGTCTCCATGTCCAACACCTTCATCCGGGAGTACGACGAAGGATTCGAGGGTTCGTTTGGTGTCTCTGTTGCCAATGGAGATAACCAGTGGAGCCGGGCGTTTATTCAATTCCAAGAAGGTTCGACATCGGCCTATGCTGCCGATGAGGACGCCTTGATGTACGGCGATGGCTCGACGAACGATGTCTTTGTTTGGACGCAAGCAGAATCAGGCGAGAAACTCAGCATTCAATCTTTGGGATCGCGTGCTGAGGTGAATGCCGTTCCCTTGTCACTGACGACGGGCTCCGATGGTACACTGCGCTTTACCGAGTATGCCCACGAAACATCCCTCGAAGATTTGTGTGTCGTCTTGGAAGACACGGATTCTGGCGCATTCATGCAGTTGACGTCGACCGATACCTTGGTCATAGAAGTTCCAGCCAACACCACGATCCACGACCGATTTGTACTGCATTTCACGCCTGCTCCGACCATGGAGTGGCAAAGCACTGCATGCGACGGCTTAGTCATCGATTTGGCTGGTGAGGATTGGGAATCTTGGGATGCCAGTTGGTCAGCGGCAGATGGCTCTGCGAGCGGAAGTGGCCTTCCCTACGAGCTGGAAGACGGTGACTACACCTTTGAGTTTGTCCTCCCGGGGTCCGTATGTGTTCAGACTGTTGAGGTGGCTGTTGCAACGGCGTGTTTGGGGGATTTCAATCTGAATGGCGAACGCGATGTCGTTGACTTGTTGGTGATTCTATCCGGCCTTCCCGGTGGTTCGCTGGAAAATGCTTTTTCCGAGCAGGCGGATTGCGATTGCGACGGTGTTGTAACGGTTAACGACATGCTGACTTTCCTAACCGTATTTGGTACAAGATCGGAAGAGCGTCGTGTAGGGAAAGAGTGTTGTACCGAGTGTAGATCTC
>CAXREW010000321.1:0-4281 GCA_964229455.1 Flavobacteriaceae bacterium
TCAGCCATGCGGCAAAGATACCGCACAAAACCAGGGCGAATTGTCATGCCAACGCCAAGGTTATGCCGCCGAGCCAGTTCAATCCCGACCGTTTGATCGCATCCCCGCATGCGGTCATTGTTGCGCCCGTCGTCAACACGTCGTCCACCACCAGAAAAGTGGCTTCCGCCATCCGCCGAGTAGGATTGAAATGGTACAAATCCCGCACAACCCAAGCGCGGTCCATGCGGCTCATACCCGTCATGCTGATGTGGTGGCGCAAGCGATGGAGTGCATTTGATGCCACCTCACACTGCCAGGTTTGCGCTAGCCCTCGTGCAATCCACTCTGCCTGGTTGTAGCCCCGTTTCCATTTTTTCCGCCAATGGAGCGGCACGGGGGCAAGGACAAGCCGTCGGTCGGGGCGCACCGGTCGGGGCGTTTTTTTACCGAGCCAAGCTCCCCAGCACTTCGCCCTCCGGCGATCGCCCCCGTACTTGATGGCCCAGAGCTGTGCCTTGAGCATCGCTTCGGGGCCAAGCCGAAAACCCGTCGCCGCAAACGGCATTCGGCACCGTTCTTTCATCACCAGCCCACCGAACCCCGCGTGCAGTTCCGGCCAGTCCAATGCACATGGTTCGCAAGCAATCATCCATTCTGTTTCCGACGGCAACCATGCATTGCACCCAACGCAATGCCTTGGCAGCAACGCGCTCCACCCTAATCCAACCATTCTTCAAAAGTGTGCCCAACTAGGCCGCGAACATCCGGCAATTCATCACCAAGCGGTCTAACTTTGCATGCGCATGCAGTTTGGCAAACTCCCTTCACTCGCTGGGCTCACCCCCGACCACTTTCCCCTTCCAGAAAGCCATTGGCACTTCGATGCCCCGCCAAGCCAGTGCCGAGTCTATGCCGGAGGGACGACTTGGAACATCCCCGCTTGGGTGGGTTCGACGTACCCAGAGAAGACGCCGCGGCGGCAGTTCCCGGAGGCCTATGGCCGAAACTTCGGGACCATTGAATTCAACGCGACCCACTACCGCATCTACAGCGAATCGAAAATGAAGGAGTGGGCAGACGCAACACCCGAGGAGTTCCGGTTTTGCCCCAAATTCCCGCAAATCATCTCACATTTTCGTCGCTTCAACAACTGCGAGGGCCCGACGGATGACTTCATCTTAGGCTTGCTCGCGCTCGGCAATCGCCTCGGGCCGTCGTTCATCCAACTGCCGCCGCATTTTGCCCCAAAGCACGCGGATGCCTTGTGGACGTACTTGGCAAAGTGGCCTCGTGAACTGCCGGTGTCGGTTGAATTTCGGCATCCCGATTGGTTCGCGGGCGAGCAACCGCATTGGAATCGGTTGGCTGAATTGGGGGTGGGCGCCGTCATCAGCGATACGGCCGGACGAAGAGACGCGTTGCATATGCGGGTCACCGCGCCCCATGTATTGGTGAGGTTTGGCGGTTACGAGGGCAACGTCATCGATGCGCATCGCTTGGAGCAATGGGGGAAGTGGATTGATGCGCTTGAAGCACAAGGCGGCACCTCCTTTCATTTGTTAGTGCACGAACCGGACAGCATCCATACACCGGCTACATGCACTGCCTTTGCCAAGGGATTGGCCCCTGAAAAACGAGACGCTTGCGTCACGCCCGATCGGCCTTACCGTGAGGCTGGCGCACAAATCGGGCTGTTCTAGATTAGGCCAAACTGGTGGAAATGGTGTGCTGTGTGATGCAGCACAAGCGCTTTGAAGTCGGCAGTATGCATCGTGCCATACAAAGGATGCTGCTGCGTTTCGGTGTTCAATGCCTCCAAACGTTTGAACATCAATCGGACACGTTTCTTTCCTTCCTCCCACTCAACTGTCTGGATTGTGGAAGCCTCAATCGCAGACATCGTTCGCAAGTTGCGAGGCGTTTCCCCCAGTGGATTTTTTGTCGTCAACGAACGCAGGAAAAATGGGCCGAGAAGTCGGGCAGCACAACGGGTCAACGCATTGACCTTGATGTCACCGAAGTACAAATCACCAAAGTCTGCCACATGGTGCAGCATCTGGGGGGCTGACATGCGGCCCCACTCAGGATGGGCTTCGGGGCGAGCTCCGTCTAAAGCATTTGTCAAGTCCTCAACCGTGGGAATGGCTACCTGAAAATTGAGGCGCTTCATTCTCAGCCGTGGCACTTTTTGTACTTCTTGCCGGAACCGCAGGGGCACGGATCGTTGGGAAGCACTTTCTTTTCGGTGCGCACGGGCTCCACTTTGCGCGGAGGCGGCGGTGGGCCGCCGGCACCTGGACGTGGAGCGCCCGGACGGACACCCACGGGTGCCTGCTGGCGGGCTTGCGAAGCTGCCTGCTCTTGGATGTTCTGGATGTTCTCCTTGGACAGGCTGATTTTGTTCGGCATGGCGGGTCGAGCCTGTGGCGCCTGGCGAACCTGCTGATCGGCCGGGCCAGTTGGAATCGTGCACCGCATCAAGAAGGCCGCTACATCCGCGTTCATGCGCTGGACCATGGCCTTGAACAGCTCGTACGATTCAAACTTGTAGATCAACAACGGATCCTTTTGCTCGAAGCGCGCCAACTGCACATTTGAACGCAAATCGTCCATGTTGCGGAGGTGCTCCTTCCAATACTGATCGATGATGGCCAACACTACAGCCTTCTCAAGGCTCTCCATGACGCTTACGCCTTCGGTAGCGACGCTGCGTTCGATGTCTGCGGCGACTTGCATGGTTTTGCGTCCGTCGCTGAACGGCACGAGGATTTGCTTGAAATCGTTGGCCGGGTCGTCGTGTACCCGTTGGATGACCGGGTGGGCGCGCTGAGCAAGCTCCTGCAACTTCGAGCGGTACAGGCGCTCGGCCGCTTGGTAAGTATCGAAAGCGATGTCTTCCGCGGGGGTCGTTGCAAATCCTTCTGCATCCACGGTCGGTTCGATGCCGAAATCTCGGAGCAAGGCCAAACGGAACGACTCGAATTGCTTTTCGGGGTGGTAGGCCAGCACCGAAGCTTCGACCAATTCGAAGAACATGTTGGCGATGTCCGTCCGAATTCGGTCGCCGTGCAACGCATGGCGGCGGCGCTTGTAGATAACCTCACGCTGTGCATTCATGACATCATCGTACTCAAGCAAGCGCTTGCGGATGCCGAAGTTGTTTTCCTCGACCTTCTTCTGCGCGCGTTCGATCGACTTGGTGATCATGCTGTGCTGAATCACATCGCCTTCGACGTGGCCCAATCGGTCCATCATCTTGGACACCCGGTCCGAGGAGAAGAGGCGCATCAAATCGTCCTCGAGCGATACGTAGAATTGCGACGACCCCGGATCCCCTTGACGACCAGCACGACCGCGCAGCTGGCGGTCAACGCGGCGGCTGTCGTGGCGCTCGGTGCCGATGATGGCCAAACCGCCGGCGGCCTTGACCTCATCTGTGAGTTTGATGTCCGTACCACGGCCCGCCATGTTGGTGGCGATGGTCACAGTGCCGGGCTTACCGGCTTCGGTCACGATTTCAGCCTCTCGCTGGTGCAACTTGGCATTCAGCACTTGGTGCTTGATGTGCCGGATGTCGAGCATGCGCGAGAGCAATTCGCTGACCTCGACCGTGGTCGTACCCACGAGGACCGGTCGGCCGGCTTCGCTGAGCGCAACGACATCGTCAATGATCGCATTGTACTTCTCGCGCTTCGTTTTGTACACGAGGTCTTCGCGGTCCTCTCGGGCGATGGGTCGGTTGGTCGGGATGACCATCACGTCCAGCTTATAGATGTCCCACAACTCGCCTGCTTCGGTTTCAGCCGTACCGGTCATGCCAGCGAGCTTGTGGTACATGCGGAAGTAATTCTGAAGCGTGACCGTCGCGTACGTTTGCGTGGCCGCCTCCACTTTCACGTTTTCCTTCGCCTCAATGGCTTGGTGCAGGCCGTCGGAGTAGCGTCGGCCGTCCATGATCCGGCCCGTTTGCTCGTCGACAATTTTGACCTTGTTGTCCATCACCACGTAATCCACGTCCTTTTCGAACAACGCGTAGGACTTCAACAACTGGTTCATGGTGTGTACGCGTGCGCTCTTGACCGAGTAGTCGGCCATCAACTGGCTCTTCTTTTCAAGTTTGGCTTCCTCGTCGCCCTCGCCGTTATCGATGGACACCAGTTCCGTTGCCAAATCCGGCATGGTGAAGAAATTCTCGTCCTCCATGTTGGCCGTCAAGAACTCAATGCCCTTCTCGGTCAGCTCCACCTGGTTCTGCTTCTCGTCGATGACGAAGTAGAGCTCAGCATCGGCTTTGGGCAT
>CAXREW010000322.1:0-2139 GCA_964229455.1 Flavobacteriaceae bacterium
CAAACCGGTAGAGGTTGCTGTGTTGGCCCTCAGCCAACGGCGCGCCCCAGCGGTTGAGGTCAGGCGCAGCCTCGCCTGCCACCGCCCGCAATTCATTGGTGACCTCGATGCTGCCCTTTCCGTGTACAGTGAATTGCTGCGTGTACCGAGCATCGCCGCCAAGCAGGGTGTATTCGAAAACGATGCTCGCGGTTCCATTTTTGTCGGTGCGAACGGCGTGCGTCGGGGGTTCGGCATTGGCAAGCGGGTCGTGCCACTCCGCATAGAGTTCGGGGGTTCCCGCGCCGTAGTCGTTGTCAACGGGCGCCCGCCAGAAATTCACCTGGGCGCCTTCGGTGATGAGGTCGTGGCCTTCGACCGTGTAGCGCACCAAATGGCCTGTTGACAGTTCCCAAGCCGCCTCAAACCCACTGCCGGAAACCATCCACTGTCCGGCATTGCGTTGCTGGCGCAATTCCCCCTCCGCGGCAGCGGAACGCTCGACGACTCGGCCCTTTTGCAATTCAAATTGCGCCCGCGCGACTTCGTGCCCCACTGGGAGCAGCGGTTCCGCGACAGCCAAACGGGCCGATACATTCAAATGCACGCGCCCGTCTGCGCCCCATGTTGGCAAAGCGAAGCGCATTTCACGTTGAGGCCCTACCTGCGCTCGGCCAAAGGTGCCCGTCTCGGTCACGTGCCCGTCGGTGAGCAACGACCAATGGAGTTCATAGGCGTCCGCACTGCGGAAGAAGTACTCGTTGCGCACGACCAATTCGTCTCCGTCCAAGGCGAATTGCAAGGGCTGCATTACGTATTTGGCCTCTTCAAAATGCGGCTGCGGCACCCGGTCCGCGCGCACCAATCCGTTGTTGAGGAAATTGTGGTCACTCGGCACATCGGGTCCGCCAAAGTCCCCGCCGTAGGCGAAGAACGGCTGACCGTCCTGCTCCGCCAGGAGCCCTTGGTCGATGAAGTCCCAAATGAATCCACCTTGGAGGATGTCGTATTGGCGGAAGAGGTCCCAATACTCTTGGAAACCACCCAGGCTGTTGCCCATGGCGTGTGCGTATTCACACAGGATGAACGGCCGCGTCTGTGTGCTGTCCAGCGCGTATTGTTCCAGCGTTTTGTAGTGGGCGTACATGTCGCCTATGATGTCCGTATTCCATTCGTGCACCGCCCGTTCGTACGCCACGAAGCGCGTGCTGTCCTCGGCCTTGGTCCACAGGTAGAGCTGGTAAAAGTTGTACCCGTTGCCCGCTTCATTGCCCATGGACCAAACGATGATGCTCGGGTGGTTGCGGTCGCGTTCCACCATACGTTGCATCCGGCTCATGTGGGCGTCAAGCCAATCTGGATTGTTGCCCAGCGTCCGATCCAGATTGTACCCCATGCCGTGCGATTCGATGTTGGCTTCGTCGTACACGTACAGGCCGTATTCGTCGCAGAGGTCGTACCAGTAGGGATCGTTGGGGTAGTGCGACGTCCGCACCGCGTTGACGTTGTGCGCTTTCATCAACCGGATGTCCTCGAGCATCGCTTCGCGCGACACAACGTGCCCCGTTTCGAGGTGGTGCTCGTGGCGGTTCACGCCTTTGATGAGGATGGGTTGGCCGTTGACCAGGAGTTGCTTGCCCCGGATTTCGACCTTGCGGAACCCGATGCGTTCACGGACGGCTTCGAGGCAGCGGTCTTTCGAATCGGTCAGGACCAGGTCCAAATCGTACAAATGTGGGGTTTCCGCCGACCACAGCAACGCGTCGGGCACCTGCGTGGACAGGCGCGTTCCGCCGTCGATGGGTTCCGAAGTCCACGTACACGCAACTGGCGCTCCGGCGTGCGAAAGCCGGGCCGTCACTTCTGGCGCCCGCTTCAGCCCTCCTTGCTCCCAAAATACATCCACGGTCAACTGCCCATCGGTGTATGCGGCGTCCACATCCGCCACGACATGAAAATCGCTGATGTGCGCGGCTGGCCGGGTGTAGAGGTAGACGTCCCGTTCAATGCCCGAGATGCGCCAGAAATCCTGGCATTCGAGGTAGCTACCGTCCGACCACCGGTACACCTCGACCGCCAAGGTGTTGGTCCCCGGCTTCAAGGCCGCGGTGATATCAAACTCTGCAGGCAATTTCGAGCCTTGGCTGTAGCCGACGGCCT
>CAXREW010000323.1:0-10374 GCA_964229455.1 Flavobacteriaceae bacterium
GGCAAGAGCTGGGCACGCGATTTGAGCGAACGCCCGCGTCCCGCGGATTACCAGGTGGTGGAAGTGAGCAGTTTTCAGTTAGACGGGGTCAACTCCTTCCGACCGGACGTCGCGGTACTCCTCAACATCACCCCGGACCACCTCGACCGGTACAACAACGACATCGAACAGTACGCCGATTCCAAGTGGCGCATTGCTTCTCACCAAACCGACTCGGACCTCCTCGTCCTCAACGCGGACGACCCGCTGTCGATGGCCCGCTGGAAACGCGCCCAGGCTGCTGGGACGCTTGCCGCCCGCGTGGTGGCCGTGTCAACCGGGCAGACCGAATCTCAATTGCAAAACAACCTGGCCGCACACGGCCTTCATCCCTGGGGACCGGCCTCGGTCGACACCCCAGATCAACCCAACGAATTCACAATCAACATTCCTCATCAAAACCCATTTACCATGACCATCCAAGAATTGGCATTGCAGGGCAAACACAACCTGTACAACAGCATGGCAGCCAGCGTAGCTGCCCGCGCACTCGAACTCCGCAAAGAAGGCATCCGTGACAGCCTTGCGCAATTTGACGCCATCGAGCACCGCATGGAGTTTGTCGTCGAAACCAACGGCATCACGTTCGTCAACGACTCGAAGGCCACCAACGTCAACAGCGCGTGGTACGCACTCGAAAGCACGGAAGGACCGATCATCTGGATCGCTGGCGGTGTGGACAAGGGCAACGATTACACATCCTTGTTGCACCTCGTCACAGCCAAGGTCGACCACCTCATTTGCCTCGGCAAAAACAACAAGAAGCTCATCGACGCTTTTGGCGACCGAGTGGAGAGCTGCCACGAGGTAAGCACCGCAGCCGAAGCCGTACAGCTGGCCTACCAATTGGGCACGCCCGGCCACACGGCCCTGTTGTCTCCGGCGTGTGCGAGTTTTGATCTGTTCGGCTCGTACGAAGAACGCGGACGCGAATTCAAGGCGGCGGTACGCAACCTCTGAACATGTCCAACGGGAGCAGCATGAACCTGCACCGGCGCATCGGCGCCTGGTTGGAAGGGGACAAGGTCATCTGGATGGTCACCTTGATCCTCAGCCTGTTATCGCTGTTGGCGGTGTACAGCGCTATTTCGTCGTTGGCGTATAAGTCGGACGGTGGTTCATTGCGTTTCTTGTTCAAACAAGGAGTCATGCTCGCCCTCGGGTGGGGCGTCATGCTCCTCATTCACAAGGTCAACTTCCGGTACTTCTCCCGGATTTCCCAGGTGCTCATCTGGGTGGCCGCCGTCCTGCTGGTATTGACCCTGGCATTTGGGGCGGACATCAATGACGCCAAACGCTGGCTGCGCATTCCCTTCGTGGGACTGACGCTTCAGACGTCCGATTTCGCCAAGGTGGTGTTGGTGACGTATGTGGCGCGGGAATTGAACAATCGGCGCACCCAATTGCACGACTTCCGGGCAGGTGTCTTGCCGATTTTGATCCCCATCGGAATCATCTGCGGGCTCATCTTGCCGGCAGACTTCTCGACTGCCGCGCTGCTCGGCGTGGTGTGCGTGGGCATGCTGTTCATCGGCGGTGTGCCGTGGCGGCACATGGCGCGCATTGCGGGGATGGGCATGCTGGGGCTCGTGCTGCTTTATGGCATCGGCAAGGCTGTGCCGGAGGCGCTGCCGCGTTTTGGCACGTGGGCCGGGCGCTTGGAACGCTTTGCCGGCGTTGGGGCCGCTGAGGAAGGCGACGCGCTGGAATACCAAATCGAACTGGCCCAGGTGGCCATCAACCGAGGCGGCTTGCTACCAACAGGACCGGGGACCGGAACTTCCCGCAACTTTTTGCCCCACCCCTATTCGGACATGATCTACGCCTTTATCATTGAGGAATGGGGGGCGGTCATCGGCGGATTGGGACTGGTGCTGGCGTATTTGATCTTGCTGTACCGGACCATGCGCACGGCCACGCGCTGTCCGCGGCATTTTGGTGGATTGCTCGCGATGGGTCTGGGCTTCATGCTGGTCTTACAAGCCATGATCAACATGGCCGTCGCCGTGCGGCTCTTTCCCACGACCGGGCAACCCTTGCCCATGGTCTCCTACGGCGGAACTTCCATGATTTTCACCTGCCTCGCCATCGGCATGATCTTGGCCGTATCTCGGTCCGTGACCGACCCCGGTCATTGGGAAAAATCACCCAAGAAAACCCGACCTGAGGGCAACCGAATCGTCCGTGAATCCGAACTCCATGGATGATTCTTCGCATTCCCTCAACCGCGTCATTGTCTCCGGAGGGGGAACAGGTGGCCACATCCACCCCGCCCTGGCCATTGCCGACGAAATCAAACGCCGGCATCCACAGTGCGACATCCTCTTCGTGGGCGCCAAAGGCCGGATGGAAATGGAAAAAGTGCCCGCCGCTGGGTATTCCATTAAGGGGCTTTGGATCACTGGGGTCGACCGCAACTGGCGCAGCCTGCGCAATTGGTTGTTTCCATTCAAACTGATCAGCTCTCTGTGGAACGCCCGCCGCATCCTCCGCCGCTTTCGGCCGGAATTGGTCGTCGGCGTGGGCGGATTTGCCAGCGGGCCGGTGCTCCACCAAGCCGCTCAAATGGGCATTCCCACCGCTATTCAAGAACAAAACTCATTCCCGGGTATTACCAATCGGCTGCTGGCGAAACGCGTGGGGTTGATCTGCGCCGGGTTCCCTGGGCTCGAGCGTTGGTTTCCGGCGGACCGCATCGTGGAGACCGGAAATCCGCTGCGGATGCAGGTACTCGATGCCGTTTCTGACCACGGACAATCCACCGAGGCCGCATGGAAGCACTTTGAATTTGACGGAAGCCGTCCGGTAGTATTTGTCATGGGCGGTAGCCTTGGTGCGGCTTCCATGAATGCAGCGGTCTGCCGCATGGTCGAAGAAACGACGGATGCTTTGCCGTTTGACCTCATATGGCAAACCGGCGCACGGTACCACGATTCGATGCGCGCACGTATGCAAACCTGGCCTGAACCCGTGCAATCAGGCATCCGTTGTTTGGGCTTCATCGACCGCATGGATCTCGCCTACCGCTGCGCCACGGTCATCGCCAGCCGCGCTGGTGCCATGTCCATTGCCGAATTGGCCTTGGTGGGCAAGCCCACCATCCTCGTTCCTTCACCCGTGGTCGCCGAAGATCACCAGACGAAGAATGCCCGCTCCTTGAGCGACCGCGACGGAGCCATTCTGCTCCCGGATGCGGAGGTGATTGACGGCCTAGAGGCTGCCATTGTTGGCCTGATAGAGGATTCAGACCGAGCAAAATCATTGCAAACCAACCTGCTCAACGCCGCACGTCCAGAAGCCGCCAAAGACGTCGTCAGCGAATTGGAGAAGCTCTTATGACCGGCGCCACGCACGTCTATTTCATTGGTATCGGCGGCATTGGCATGAGCGCCATTGCACGCTACCTCCATGTAGAAGGGATGGCTGTGGCCGGATACGACCGGACGGATTCGGAACTCATCATGCAATTGAAGGCCTCCGGCATGTCCATCAGCGCCGGAGCATCCGAGGCCGAGGCCTTGGCGCATTTCAATTGCTGGTTGGACGAAGTGCCCCACGAGCAAGCCCTTGTCGTTCGAACGCCTGCTGTCCCCGACGATTTCCCTGTGTTGGCTCGCGCCCGCGAAAGCGGCTGCCGCATGGGCAAGCGCAGCGAGGTGCTCGGATGGCTCACCGAAAACAAACCCACCTTGGCCGTAGCCGGCACCCACGGCAAGACCACGACTTCTGCTTTGCTTGCGCATTTGATGGACGCGCAGCCTTCCGGATGTCGGGCTTTCATCGGCGGCATCCTGATTGGGACGCAATCGAACGCCGTGTGGTCGCCGAATGCCGAATGGACCGTGGTTGAAGCGGACGAATTTGACCGCAGCTTTCTGCACCTCCATCCCACCCATGCAGCGATCACCAGCGCCGACCCCGACCACCTCGACATATACGGGGACGTGGCTTCGTTTCACGAGGGGTTCAGGGCTTTCACGGAACGCATCAGCGGCACGTTGTTCCTGGAGGCCGACGTCCGCATCGAAGGAGTAACAGGCAAGCGGTACGGCGTAACCACGTCAAGGGAGGAGGCGGAATCCTGGCATGCGGCCGCCACCCATCTGAGCATTGAAGGCGGCTATATGACAGGCGATGTCTGGATCGGCGGGGGTTGGCACGAAGGTGTGCGCTTTCCCCTCTCCGGGGTACACAACGTAAAGAATGCATTGGCTGCCTTGTGCCTCGCGGAAGCTGCGGGGGCATCCGTGGGAGAAAGTTTGCAGCAGTTGACCACTTTCCAGGGAATCGAACGGCGATTTGCTTACCACGTCCGGGCGGATCACGGCATTTACATCGACGACTACGCCCACCATCCGGTGGAGTTGGAAGCGGCCATCGCAGCTGTGCGGTTGCACCATCCAGGGCGGGAAATCACGGGGATTTTTCAGCCGCATTTGTTTTCGAGAACGCGGGATAACCTGGTTGAATTTGGGCAGGCCTTGGCTCAGTTGGATCGGGTTTTTTTGTTGCCCCTCTACCCCGCCCGAGAGGCGCCCATCCCGGGAATCGATTCACAAGCCCTGTTTGAAAACATCCCCCACCCCCACAAATACCTCATCGAATCAAATCAGATATTCGATAACCTGAAGGCGTACCCTCCCGACGTGCTGATGACCTTGGGGGCTGGCGACATCGACCGATGCGTGCAACCCCTGGCCCACTGGCTTCGCGAGGACCCTGAACGATTCAAAGCTCGCACCTGAACACACCATGATTCGAACCATCCTCTCCATCGCCTCAGCCGTTTTGCTGATTGCCGGCAGTGGAGCCTTGGTTGGGTTTTCGGTGGAACGCGAGTCCAACGCTCGGTACACAGGATTGGAAGTTGACGTCGTCGAAATCGACGGCATGTTCTTTGTCGATGCCGCAGGGGTCCGCGATCACATTTACGCCAATGACAGCATCACCGGCACCTTCGTCGCGGATTTGTCCCTTCACGACGTGGAGCGCTGGGTTCGTGAAATCCCCGCCATCGACGGGGTGGAAATTTACCCGGGGCTTAACCGAACGCTGCACGTGCAGGTCACCCAACGCAAGCCGCTGGCTCGGGTGCACACGTCCAAGGACCAACCGGATTTTTACATCGACTCTGAAGGGACCCAACTTCCGCTCTCGCCTTACTACACTGCCCGGGTGCCGGTCATTCACGCGGCTTCATTCGAGGCCGCATCTGAGGCATTTGCCTTGGTTCAAGCCACCGCAAACGACCCACTGTGGTCGGCCTTCATTGACCAAATTGAAGTCAACGACGCCGGCATGCTCGATGTCGTGCCTCGGATTGGAGCAGCGCGCATTGCGTTTGGCAACACCGAACACCTCGAAGAAAAACTGAACAAACTCCTCGTCTTCTACACCGAACACGTCGAACGGGGCAACCTGAATGTCTACAAACGCATCGACTTGACCTTCGCGGATCAAGTGGTCGCTCAACGGTATTACTAAGCAACTTCTACGTCCATGGATTCTGCATCAAACAACCCAGAAAAAATCGTCGTTGGCCTTGACATTGGCACGACGAAAATCGCCTGCTTTGTCGGGCGCCGCAACGAACACGGAAAAATCGAAATCCTCGGTTACGGAAAAAGTGAATCCGTCGGGGTGTCCCGCGGCGTCGTTGCGAACATTGAAAAAACCGTGGATTCCATCCGCACGGCCATCGAAGAAGCCAAGCGCACGTCCGGGGCGGTATTTGTGGACGTGAACGTCGGCATCGCTGGCCATCATATCAAGAGTCAGCAGACGCGCTGTCAACGCACCCGCGACAACTTGGAATCAGAAATCAGCCAGGTCGATATCGATGCGCTGATTCAGGACATGTACCGCCAGGTGATGCAGCCCGGCGAGGAAATCCTGCACGTCTTGCCGCAGGAATACACCGTGGACAATGAGGGCGGCATCAAAGAACCTGTGGGCATGAGTGGCATTCGTTTGGAAGCCAACTTCCACGTCATCATCGGCCAGATCGCTGCCATTCGCAACATCAACCGCTGCATAGAGAAAGCGGAACTCAATGTAGATCAGTTGATCCTCGAGCCCCTCGCCTCATCGGCCTCGGTATTGAGCGCGGAAGAGCAGGAGGCCGGCGTGGCCTTGGTGGACATCGGTGGCGGCACCACCGATATCGCCATTTTCCAAGACGGCATCATCCGCCATACGGCGGTCATTCCGTTTGGCGGCAACGTGTTGACCGAGGACATCCGCCAGGGATGCCAAATCATGAAGAAGCAAGCGGAATTGTTGAAGCAACGCTTCGGATCGGCAATCGCCACGGAGATGAAGGACAACGAAATCGTGTGCATCCCCGGATTGCAAGGACGCAACCCACGTGAAATCTCCTTGAAGAACCTCGCGAGCATCATCGAAGCGCGCATGACCGAAATCATTGAGCACGTGCACTTCGACATCCGCAACTCCGGCTTCGCCGATCAATTGATTGGCGGTGTGGTCTTGACGGGCGGCGGTTCGCAATTGCGCCACATCACCCAGCTCTTCCAGTACGTCACGGGCATGGATTGCCGCGTGGGTTACCCGAGCGAGCACTTGGCCGAAGCGCCGAACCAAGAAGTCACGGCACCGAGTTTTGCCACTGGCGTCGGCCTTGTCATCAAAGGCTTCGACCGTATGGCCAGCAACGGCGAAAACGCGACCGACGAAGAAACAGGCAACGAACGCACCGGCATCCTCGAACGCATGCGCAAATACTTCGTTGAAGACGAAGAAATTCAATAACCACAGGAACCCGAATTGAGATGAACGATATGAGCACTCCCAACCCCTACCCGTCCCTCACCTCTCCGATCAAAGTCATCGGCGTAGGCGGCGGCGGTTCAAATGCGGTAAACACGATGTACGATCGCGGCATCCAAGGCGTGGATTTCATCGTGTGTAACACCGATGCCCAAGCCCTTGAAGCAAGCCCGGTTCCTGTGAAAGTCCAGCTCGGCGCCACCCTCACAGGAGGCCAAGGCGCGGGTTCCTTGCCGGACGTTGGCCGCAACGCCGCTATTGAAACACTGGAAGAAGTTAAAGAACTCATCGGCAACAAGACCAGCATGGTTTTCATCACCGCCGGAATGGGCGGCGGCACCGGGACCGGTGCAGCACCTGTCATCGCCCAAGCGGCGCGGGAGATGGACATCCTTACAGTGGGCATCGTCACGATTCCGTTCCAATTCGAGGGTCGCCGCCGAAGCGCGCAGGCCACCGAGGGGTTGGAAAAAATGCGCGAAGCCGTCGACACCCTGCTGATCATTCGCAACGACAAGCTGCGCGAGTTGTATGGCAACCTGACGATCCGGGCGGCCTTCAACAACGCCGACGAAATCCTCTGCACCGCCGCCAAAGGCATCGCGGAAGTCATCACGCTTACCGGTGAAATCAACGTCGACATGAACGACGTCAACACCGTCATGCGCAATTCAGGTCGGGCCATCATGGGTTCCGGCAAAGCGAGTGGTGAAGGACGAGCGCGCGTAGCGGTTACCGAAGCGTTGGAATCTCCCCTGCTCAACGATTGCGACATCACGGGCGCCAATTTCGTCTTGCTCAACATCACCTTCGGCACCGAAGAAATCCTCATGGATGAAATCATGGAAATCACCGACTTCATCCAAGACGCCGCTGGACAATCTGCCGAGGTCATCTGGGGCTACGGTGTGGACGAAAAATTGGATGAGGACCTGTGCGTGACGGTCATCGCTACCGGTTTCCAGGCGCAAGACCAATTGGAAACGCCGTCCCAACCACGGACAACGGTGTTCACCTTGGAAGAAGAGCCCAAGGAAATCAAGGCTCCCATTCAGCCCACCCAGCATACGCAAGCACCTCCAGTTGAGGCGCTCTCAGAAGAGGAAATGCCGTACATCAAGCAAGTCGAAACTCCAGAGGAACCAGCACCTGCGACCACCGGACAACTCTTCGACTTGGTCACGGACGAAGCAACCGAGCCTGCGGAAGAACTCGCACCAGAACCTACCGCTGCGGAAGATGCTCCGCCGGTGACCGGTGCGAACGGTGAACCGCCTTCAGTCACAGTGTACACTCTCGAAAGCGAGCCACTTCCGACGACCAGCGACGAACCCAATCTCGGCGGCATCCGATTCACGGAGACCCCTCCTTCTCAGCCCATTACACCGGCCCAACCTCCGGTCGAGCAGCCGTTGTCGCAAACACCGGACCTTGAACCAAACGCATCGCGCGAAGTCATCCAACCCGTAGCGCGGACAGCCGATGGCGACCTGCAAGCGCGAAACCAGCGCATCTCCCAATTCACGCGCAAACTCAAAACTCCGGGAGGCCTCGCGGACCTCGAAGCCGAGCCCGCTTACAAGCGCCGTCAAGTCATCCTCGACGACATCGACCACTCATCCAAGTCCCAAGTCAGTCGCTTCACGTTGCACGAGGAGACCGACGAAGACGGAGAACGCACCATTGAACTGCGCAACGACAACCCCTTCCTGCACGACAACGTCGACTGAACATGAGCATGTACAGCACCATTTCGTATGGCATCAAAGACGCCATGCGCAACAAAGACCGTGAGCGACTCGCTGCTTTGCGCGATGTCAAAAGCAAGCTCATGCTCGAGGCCACCAAAACCGGAGCCGATGGGAACGACATCCCCGACGCTACCGTTCTGGCCATTCTCACCAAGCTCTTCAAGCAACGCAGTGAAACCGCCGACCTCTATGCCGAGCAAGGACGCGCCGACCTAGAAGCAGAAGAGCGTGCACAAGCTGCCGTGATTGCAGAATTCTTACCCCAACCGTTAACGGAAGAGGAGATCAAAGCGGAAGTGGGCGCCATACTCGCCGAAACGGGCGCCTCCGGCATGGCCGACATGGGCAAGGTCATGGGCATCGCTTCCAGCCGCATGGCTGGCAAGGCCGATGGCAAGGTCATCGCCGGAATTGTGCGAGCGGCCTTGAACAGTTGAGCGCATCGCTTGTTAAACCGTTGAAATCAAATCCAATGAAAAACACATTCACCTGGACGGCTTGTGCCGTCGCCATCGCACTCGCCTCATGCGGTGCACCTGCTGAAACCAATTCAGAAGTACCCGCTGCCAAGGAGGAAACCAAAACCACCGAAGAGGTCGAATTCATGGGCGGTACCTACATCGTCGACCAAGCGGCCAGCACCGTCAACTGGAAAGGGACTGAAATCACAACGCGATTCCACGAAGGAACCGTGACCGTGCACAAAGGAAGCATTCAAGTGATTGACAAATCAATATCCAACGGATTTGTCGCCATCGACATGAACAGCATTGTCGTAACCGATGAAAGAATGGGTGAATCTTCCAAGGCCAACCTCATTGGCCACCTCAAGTCTGATGATTTCTTCGGAGTGGACCAATTTCCTTTCTCCCGCATCGACATCGAAGGCATTAAGACCAAAGGAGACGTCAGCTACGCCTACGGCAAAATCTACGTACGAGAGATCGGCGAACCCATCAACTTCCCTGTCACCGTAACTGAAGAAGATGGCAACATGGTCGTTGACGCTTCTTTCACGTTCGACCGATCGAAGCACGACGTGAAGTTCCGCTCAGGCGCCTTCCCCGACTTGTTCCCCGACCTCGGCGACAAGCTCATCAACGACGACATCGAACTCGACGTTCACATTGTAGCCACATTGTAACGTCAAGTGAGAAATTGAAACCAAGGCCCGGGCTCGTCCCGGGCCTTTTTCGTTTTTAGCGGGCCCAATGGAATCCATACCTTTGCATTCGGCATGCGTTGGACCAATTACTTCATCCACCCCGGCGACAACCGGTATTACGTATTCTCATTCAGGGAAACCGAGCATGCGGAGGAATACGAGCAGATGTTACGTAGCGCTGAGGTACCGTTCGAACGACACGAAGAGGACGACCAATGGCTCTTTGGCGTGCCACGGACCCATTTCCGGGAAGCCTTGCGCTGCAACCACTTGGTGCACGCCCAACACCGAACCAAGTTCATCCCCGTTGCGGGGCTGCGCTACACCCTGCTCATTGTCACTGGGGCGGTGCTGCTCGTTGCACTCGTAGGGGCGTTGAGCAATGCAGGGAACGCACAAGGGCGCACACCTGAGTGGGAACTAGGAGTGAGTACCGTAGGCGTCTTCCCGTTGGAGGCCGTGGGCTACGAATCCATCCAAGCCGACGACGAGGGGCTGACGTTGCAATGGCAACCGCAAGCTGGCAGTGGGTTTGGACTCCGCCTTCACCGAAATTTCAAGGGCCGCAGCTGGAGCATCGAAACCGGGCTCGAAACGCTGCGCATGCGCTCCGATGGGGGGCTGACCTTC
>CAXREW010000324.1:0-9327 GCA_964229455.1 Flavobacteriaceae bacterium
CTGTTTGAAGAGCACAAAAGCGACTTCGCTACCGACCGCGAATCCGCCACCATCCACGGCATATACGGTGAATGCGAGAACATTTCGATCGACTACGGCGTGATGGAAAAAGCCCCCAACGTGGCCGTTGTGCTTTCCGATTTCGGATGGAGTGATCTCGGTACCTGGGGTTCGTTGCACGAGAAGCTGCCATTGGACGGCTCTGGAAACGGAACGGCGGGGATCGATCTCGAGGCGGCAGAAGCCAGCGGCAACGTCATCGTCAGCGACGCGGGCAAGTCCAAAAAGCTACTCGCCTTGCGCGGGCTCGACAACTTCATTGTGGTTGACACTGAGGATGCCCTCCTCATTTGCCCCAAGGCGGATGAGCAGTGGATCAAGCAGCTGGTCACCCAGATGAAAGCCGGCAAGCAGAAATAATTACCGCTTCCCGGTCATATCACCGGGCACCACCCACGCATCGTACTCCGCTTCGGTCAGATAGCCCGTTGCCAATGCCGCCGCCTTGAGGGTAGTCCCTTCGGTGTGCGCTTTGTTCGCAATTTCAGCGGCTTTGTAGTACCCGATTTTCGTGTTCAGCGCGGTCACCAGCATGAGGCTGTTTTGCACCAGCTCATCGATGCGTTGGTGATTCGGTTCAATGCCTTCAACGCAATGAACGCTGAACGAATGGCAGGCATCGCCGAGGAGGCGGGCACTTTCCAAAATGTTGCGGGCCATCATGGGTTTGAACACATTGAGCTCGTAATGGCCTTGCGCACCGCCGACCGTTACCGCGACGTCGTTGCCCATCACCTGCGCGCAGACCATGGTCATGGCTTCGCACTGCGTAGGGTTGACCTTGCCTGGCATGATGCTCGACCCGGGTTCATTAGCAGGAATGATCAGTTCGCCAATGCCCGAACGCGGGCCGGATGCCATCAAACGGATGTCGTTGGCAATCTTGTTCAAGCTCACTGCCAATTGACGCAGGGCACCGTGGGTCTCGACGATGGCGTCGTGGGCAGCGAGTGCCTCGAACTTGTTTTGCGCTGTGACAAAGGGGAGTCCAGTCAACGTTGCAATGTGGTGCGCGACGCGCTCGGAATACCCCTCAGGCGTGTTGATGCCCGTGCCGACAGCGGTACCGCCCAGCGCCAATTCACTGAGGTGGCCCATGGAATTGTTAAGGGCCTTCAAGCCAAAATTCAATTGGGCGACATACCCGCTGAATTCTTGTCCCAAGGTCAATGGCGTCGCGTCCAGGAGGTGGGTCCGGCCAATTTTCACAACATCGGCAAATGCTTCGGCCTTCGCCTGCAACGCATCGCGCAACCGCTCAATGCCGGGCACGGTGGTTTGAACAATCATCTTGTAGGCCGCGATGTGCATGGCCGGGGGGAAGGTATCGTTCGAGGATTGGGATTTGTTGACGTCGTCGTTGGGGTGAACGGGCTTGTCGCCTGACCCGAGTTCACCGCCGTTGATGAGGTGGGCGCGGTTCGCGACCACTTCGTTCACGTTCATATTGGATTGCGTCCCCGAGCCCGTTTGCCAAACCACCAGCGGGAATTGGTCGGCCCACTGGCCGGCGATGATTTCTTCGCAAGCCTGTGCAATCAAATCGCATTTCTTCTGGTCCAAGCCACCGAGTTCCGCATTCGTCAGTGCAGCGGCCTTTTTCAAATAGGCAAATGCCTCGACGATTTCTGTTGGCATCGAGGCACTGGGACCAATTTTGAAATTGTTGCGGGATCGCTCGGTTTGCGGGCCCCACAGGGCGTCTGCCGGCACCTTGACCTCGCCGATGGTGTCTTTTTCAATTCGAAAACCACTCATGATTGTTACGCTTGTTCTGATTGTTTGGCACCGGATCCCGCTTGCATCAGGTAGGCCTTGAGGAAGCCCTCGATGTCACCGTTCATCACCGCATCCACATTGGACGTCTCATGGTTGGTGCGCACGTCTTTGACCATTTTGTAAGGCTGCATGACGTAGGAACGGATTTGAGAACCCCATTCGATTTTCTTCTTGCCCGCCTCGATTTCCGCACGCGCTTCGTTGCGCTTGGCCAGTTCGATTTCGAACAACTGCGACTTCAACAGCTGCATGGCCTTCTCTTTGTTTCCCAACTGGCTCCGCGTCTCCGTGTTGTCAATGACAATTCCAGTTGGCGCGTGGCGCAAGCGAACACCGGTTTCGACTTTGTTTACGTTCTGGCCACCGGCTCCGCCTGAGCGGAAGGTTTCCCACGTGATGTCGGATGGATTGACCTCAATTTCAATGGAGTCGTCCACCAGCGGATAGACATAGACCGAAACGAAAGAGGTGTGCCGGCGTGCTTGGCTATCAAACGGACTGATGCGGACCAATCGGTGCACCCCGTTTTCTCCTTTCAACATGCCGAACGCAAATTCCCCTTCAAACTCTAGGGTGACTTGCTTAATACCAGCCACGTCGCCTTCCTGCAAGTCGAGTTCCTTGACCTTGAAGTTGGCGTTGTCACCGTACATCTTGTACATGCGCATCAACATGGACGCCCAGTCACAGCTTTCCGTGCCACCGGCGCCCGAGGTAATCTGCATGATGGCATTGAGGTTGTCTTCCTCGGCACTGAGCATGTTTTTGAACTCCAATTCCTCCACCGCCACTGCGGCCGCTTCAAAGGCCTCTTGTGCCTCGGAATCTTCAGCCTCACCGGCTTTCATGAACTCAAAAAGGACTTGCGCATCGTCAACGGCGGACATGCAGGCGTCGAAACTCTGCGTCCAGGATTTCAACGTTCGCAGGCGCTTCATGACCAGTTCGGCTTCCTTGGAATTGTTCCAAAACTCCGGGTCTTGCGTGCGCTTCTCCTCCTCGGCGATCTCGATGCGCTTGGCATCGATGGCCAAGTACCCTTTCAAGTCTTCAACGCGCGAGCGCAGTGCATTCAGTTGATCAATCGTAATCATACGCCGCAAAGGTAATTCAGTGCCCCTCTGCTTCTTCGAGGACCCGCAAGATGTCATTCACAGTGAACCCCCGAGATACCAAGAACCGAATCACCCGTTCGCGCTTGGCCGGTAACTCTGCTCGTCGACGCTCCACAAGGGCCTTGAGAGAGGCGTGGAATGACGATTGGGAATGGGCAGCCACAGCCGCATTGGCCACTGCACTTGAAAACCCTTTGGCCCGCAGACCATGGATAATTTTTCGCGGCCCCCAGGATTTATGCTCGGCGTGGGTCCGCACATACGAAGTCAGGAAACGCTCATCGGAAAGAAACCCCTCTTCTACCAGCGTCGCTACGATGATATCGACCCCTTCCTCATCTTCCATTTGGCCCTGCAACTTTCGCCGAACATCCCCCGTACACCGTTCCTGCAGGCTGCACCACCGGCGCATTTTTTCCTTCCACTCATCCATCATGGAAGGCGAAATTGGCCCAAAATGCCGGGAAAACAAGGCTATACACGATATTTGCAATCCGAAAATCTAAATGTGTCGGCCCATGAGGTCAGAGATCTTGCCCCGTATTCAGGAATTGCTCGCCCAAGAAGACTTGGAGGGCATCCGTGTCGAAGTGCGCGAAGCCATCGAGCAGTTTCGTACCCTGACCAAAGAAGAAGTGAGGAAACAGCGAGAGGCTTGGGCCGCGGCATCCAAAGATCCGGATGCGGTTTTCGAATACCAGTCAGCGCCAGAAGAAGAGGCGTTTGAAGCCGCTGTAGCCGCTTTCAAGGAGCGTGAAAAGGCCTGGCGCAAACAAGTAGCAGACGAGCAACGTGCCAACTTGGAAAAGAAAAAGGCGATGCTCGAACGCCTCCGCCACACCATACAGGAAGAAGAGAACATTGGCGCTGCATTTGCCGTGTTCAATGAAGTGCGCGAGGCATGGGGCGAAGTGGGTGAAGTGCCCGGTGACCAGTACAAGGACGTGCACGACCAGTACTACCGATTGCAAGACGAGTTCTTCTACAACATCAACATTTACAAAGAACTCAAGGACCACGACTTGAAGGTTAACCTCAAAAAGAAGGAGGACCTCATCGAAGGCGCCAAAGCCCTCGCGGCCATTGAGTCTTTGAACGACCGGCAGAAGCACGCCCGTGCCTTGCAAAAACAATGGATGGACGTGGGGCCCTCTCCGCGCGAGACGTACAAGGAATTGTCCGACACATTCTTTGGTATCATCCGCCCGGTTTTTGAGGAAGCGAAAGCGCACTACGATGAAATTCGAGAAGGCTTCAAAACCAATGCGGAAGCGAAAACAGCCCTGATCGAGAAGCTTCGCGAAGTGGTGGCGGAGGAGGTTGAGGCCTCGCATGCTGCCTGGCAAAAAGCCACGGCGACCGTTTTGGATTTGCAGAAAGAATGGAAGAAGACAGGCTTCGCCGGTAAAGAGCATAACGAGCCGTTGTGGGCGCAATTCCGCGAGCTAGCCGATGTATTCTTTGGCAAGAAGCAGCTGTTCTACGACGCACAGAAGGAAGTCAGCGATGCCTTCAAAGGCCAGAAACTCGCCCTCATCGAGCGGGCTGAAGCGTTGGCCAAAAGCACCAACTGGCGTGAAGACGGGCCGAAAATGATGGACCTCCAAAAAGAATGGAAGACCGTCGGAGCCTGCGCTCCACGTGACGAACAGAAACTCTGGCGTCGATTCCGCAAGGCGCAAGACACCTTCTTCAATGCACGCAAGGCAGAGATGGCGGGGAAACTGGAAGGTGAAAAGGAGAACCTGAAGCAAAAAAACGCATTGATCGAGGAGGTCAAAGCCTTCGAATTGAGCGGCAAGCGCAAAGACGATTTGGATGCACTGAAGGCCTTCTCGGTGCGCTGGAATGCCATTGGATTCGTGCCACGCAAATCACTGGACAAAGTGATGGAAGCGTACCGAACCGCCATGGATGCTCACTACGACGCGTTGAGCGCTCAGAAGTCCGAACGCGCCATGGAAACGTACAAGCAACGCGTGGATAATTTGTTGGAGGCCGACACGCAGAGCATCCGTCGGGAACAACGCATTTTGCGGGAGAAACTCGACCGATTGCTCAATCGCATCACGAAGACCGAGGAAAACCTGGAACGCTTCACGGGCAAAGGGGCAGAAAGCATCCGCAGCCAATACGAGAAGTCCATGGGAGCGGACAAAAAGGAAGTCGAAGACATCAAGTCCAAGTTGAAAATGCTCCGCCAGGCCTCGCAGAAAGCCGAAGCCGAAAAAGCGCAGGGCGACGAGGATTGATCACGCCCGCGACGGCAGCAGTTTACACGTGTACCCTTCGTCTTTGAGCCACCGCAAATAGGGCTCCAAAATGGGCAGCATGCGCGGCGCCGCACGTTCAGAATCGTGAAAGACCACGATGGCCCCTGGACGGGTGTTGACCAACAGTTGCTCAAAGCAATCTTCAGGGGTTTTTTTGACGTCAAAATCGGCGCTTAGCACGTCCCACATGACCACCTCCGTTTGGGCCGAAATGGCCTCGGCCTGTGAGCGAGTGATGCGCCCGTAAGGTGGTCGAAACCACTTCGCATCGGTCAACGACTGGCACTTGATGAAGCTTTTGAGGTACGCATAGTTCGGGGTGCTCCATCCAGATTCATGGGCGTACGAATGGTTGCCAATCGCATGGCCCTTTTCGAGCAATTCCTCCATGACGTCCGGATGGTTCTCGATGTTGCCACCCACGCAGAAAAACGTCGCCGGCGCATCGAATCGGCCGAGGATTTCCATCGCCTGCCGGGTGATGACCGGGTGTGGCCCGTCGTCAAAGGTCAAGTAAACGGCCGCCTCGTTGTCCACGAAATCAGGGCCGTGCCACGTCAGCTGGGAAGCCATCGCTTTTACAATCGGAGGAGTCTGCCGCAAGTACACGCGCTAAAGATACCAAGCGACTACCTTTGCAGCGAATTGGGAAGCCGCATGGAATACGATTTTCGAGCAATTGAGCAGCGCTGGCAAGCGAACTGGAAAGCGACTGAAGCCTACAAGGTCACAGAAGACGCGTCGAAGGAAAAATTCTATGTCTTGGACATGTTCCCGTACCCTTCCGGTGCCGGCCTTCACGTCGGGCACCCACTTGGGTACATCGCGAGCGACGTCTTCGCCCGTTACAAGCGCCACCAAGGGTTCAATGTATTGCACCCAATGGGCTACGACAGCTTCGGACTTCCCGCCGAACAGTATGCTATCCAGACCGGACAGCATCCGGCTGTAACGACCGAAGCCAACGTTGCGCGTTACCGAGAACAATTGGACCAGCTCGGATTCTGTTACGACTGGTCACGCGAAGTGCGCACCAGTGACCCGGCTTACTACCGGTGGACCCAATGGATTTTCGCCGAGCTGTTCGAATCGTGGTACGATGCAGCCGCGGACTGCGCCAAACCCATTTCGGCGTTGGTGGAAATGCTTCAGAGCGATGGGCTGGGAACCGCAGAACCTGCGTGCGATGGGGACTGGTGGAAAGCACTGCCCGAAGGCGAATATCCCTGGGACGAAACGTTTGACGGGACGCTCACAGCTGACCTGTGGAATGCGTGCGATGCTGTGGCGCAATCGCACATCTTGATGCAATTCCGCCTGGCCTACCTCGCCGACAGCGAAGTCAACTGGTGCCCCGCCCTCGGCACGGTTTTGGCCAATGACGAAGTCAAAGACGGCCTGAGCGAACGCGGCGGTCATCCCGTGGTGCGCAAGCGGATGCGCCAGTGGATCATGCGCATTTCGGCCTTTTCCCAGCGCCTGATCGACGACTTGAACGGACTCGATTGGACGGACAGCATCAAAGAAGCCCAACGCAATTGGATCGGCCGCAGCGAAGGTGCATCGGTGCACTTTGGCATCGAGGGCCTACCCGAACACACCATCGAGGTATTTACCACCCGACCGGATACCATTTATGGCGTGAGCTTCATGGTCTTGGCGCCGGAACATGAATTAGTGGCGGCAATCACCACGGCGGAGCAAAAGCAAGCCGTCACAGCCTACCAAACCGCCGCCGCCCAAAAATCCGAGCGCGAGCGTCAAGGCGCGGGCGACCACGAAGTCAGCGGGTGCTTTACCGGAGGGTACGCTGTGCATCCGCTCACCGGAAAGAAAATCCCCGTGTGGATTGCGGATTACGTCTTGGCCGGTTATGGTACAGGCGCCATCATGGCTGTTCCGGCGGGCGATGAGCGCGATTGGAAATTTGCCAAAGTGTATGACTTGACCATCCCTGCCATTTTCGAAGGCGTCGATACGGATGAAGCGGTCTACACCGAGAAGGACATCGCCCTGTGCAGTTCTGGTGAATTCAATGGCAAAACCCCTGTGGACGCCATCCCCTTGGCCATTGCACATTTGGAAGAAAAAGGCGTCGGCACCGGCCAGATCAACTACCGGCTGCGCGATGCGGTTTTCAGCCGCCAACGTTACTGGGGTGAGCCCTTCCCCATTTACTACGACGGAGAAATTCCTCAGTTGATTCGCGACGAACAAGTGACCTTGCCTCCGGTCGATGCCTATTTGCCCACCGAGGACGGTGACCCACCACTGGCACGGGCCAAAAAAGAGGATTGGAATGTCACCCGTGGGGACCGCATGGAGTACAACACGATGCCCGGTTGGGCCGGCTCAAGCTGGTACTTCCTGCGCTACATGGACCCGCACAATGCGGATGCCTTCTGCGACCGGGCCAAGAGCGACTACTGGGGCCAGGTCGACCGCTACGTGGGCGGTGCGGAGCACGGCACGGGTCACCTCCTGTACAGCCGCTTCTGGACGAAGTTCCTCTTCGACCTCGACCTCATCGGGTTTGACGAGCCCTTCGCCAAGATGATCAACCAGGGCATGATTCTGGGGCGAAGCAGCTGTGTGTACCGCATCGAGGGGACCAACCGGTTCGTCACGTTCGAGCAGCGCAAAGAGCACCGGACCCAGCGCTTGCACGTGGACATCAGCCTGGTGCGCAACGATGTCCTCGACCTCGAGGGCTTCAAGGCGTGGCGCCCGGAGTTCGCCGATGCAGAATTCGTCCTCAATGAGGCCGGAGAGTACCGCTGCGGCAACGAGGTGGAGAAGATGTCCAAATCGAAGTTCAATGTGGAGAACCCCGACGACCTCGTAGAACGTTATGGTGCCGACACGCTTCGCTGCTACGAGATGGTCCTCGGGCCGCTGGAACAGGCCAAACCGTGGGACACCCAGGGCATCAATGGCGTGCATGGCTTCCTGCGCAAGCTGACCCGCCTCTACCGGAACGCTGACGGGAACGTGCTGATCACCAACGGCGCTCCGTCGGCCGAAGCCGAGCGTGCCCTTCACAAGACCATCAAGAAGGTCACGGAGGACCTCGACCGCCTGAGCTGGAACACGGTCGTGAGTGCCATGATGATTGGCGTCAACGAGCTGACCGAGGCCGGGTGCCATGAGCGCTCTGTCCTGCAGCCTCTGTCCGCTGTGCTCGCGCCGTACGCCCCGCACCTCGCGGAAGAACTCTGGGAGGCCTGCGGCGGGGAAGGTTCCGTCGTGGATGCCCCTTGGCCAAAATGGGATGCCGAGAAGCTGGTCGAGTCCGAGGTGACTTACCCGGTGCAGTTCAATGGAAAGGTCCGCTTCCAGTTAGCCGTGGCCGCCACCGCGGCGCCTGCGGATGTCGAGGTTGCCGTGCTCGCCGATGAGCGCACCGCCAAACAGTTGGATGGCCGCACGCCGAAAAAGGTGATCGTCGGTCCCGGACGGATCATCAATATCGTGGGCTGACCCCCTTCCGCGCCTTCGCCACCACCTGCCGGATACCCACAAGGTGTTCTGGATGAGCACTCATTTGCTCTGAACTATGTTCGACGAAATATTGTTTTTCGTCGATAAGCGTAGAAATAATTGTAATTCGTCGAAAGTATTTGCATATTTGTAGGACTTATCTTGATGCTACACGCTTTATTCAACGGCACCATGAACCCCTACCGCTTGCTTCTCGGGCTTTTCATCGCCCTGTTCTGTACCCCGGTCTTCGCGCAGTCGATCAACTCTTCGCCTGCACCGGAAGGCTACGACCTGTCCGTCGAAACGGTGGCCGAAAACATCGGACCACTCATCGGCGCATTGGGCGTAACCGATCTCACGGGTTACTCCTGCACCCGGATCTACGTCACCATGAACAACGAGACGGACTTCATGTCCTCAGTTTCCGGTGACCAGAACAATCCGACCTACGTCAATACGACGACCACCTTCTATCAGGCCGCCCTTGGCGCCGCAACCCCGAACGGCATCAACAGCCTGCTCTTCCCGGTCTATCCCGACCTGGCCTATGACAGCTGGGTGACCATCGGTCTCGAAGGCGTGCCGAACGCATTGGCCGGAGAAGCCGCTGTTGCCAC
>CAXREW010000325.1:0-4947 GCA_964229455.1 Flavobacteriaceae bacterium
CTGGACTTCAACGGAGCGCATGCCGCGCGCGTAGTCAACAACGCCGATTGGTTCAAGGATTTCCGCTTCCTGGATTTCATCCGCGACGTTGGCAAGCACATCACCGTCAACTACATGACCTCGAAAGACAGCGTCAAAAAGCGCTTGGAAACGGGCATGTCGTTCACGGAGTTTAGTTACCAGTTGGTCCAAGGGTATGATTTCTACCACCTCTGGAAAAACGAAAACTGCATGGTTCAGTTCGGCGGTTCCGACCAATGGGGCAACATCACCACTGGGACGGAATTAATTCGCCGCATGGGAAGCGGCCAGGCCTTTGCTGTAACCGCCCCGTTAATTACCAAGGCGGATGGAAGCAAGTTTGGGAAATCCGAAGGTGGCAACGTGTGGATCGATAAGTCGAAGACCTCGGCGTACAAGTTTTATCAATACTGGATCAATGCGGCAGATGAGGATGTGTCCAAGTACATCCGCATTTTCACCCTGAAGAGCCAAGAAGAAATAGAATCGCTCGAAGCGGAGCACGCGGAAGACCCTGGTCGCCGCATTTTGCAAAAGGCGCTAGCGGAAGACATCACCAAACGCATCCACAGCGAAGCCGACCTTGAAACCGCCATTGCGGCCTCAGCCCTGCTGTTTGGCAAAGCGAGCAAGGAAGCCATCGAGGCCCTGCCTGAAGCGGAGTTTTTGAGCGTATTTGAGGGTGTCCCACAGGCCAACTTGGGCGTGGATCAGGTTCAATCTGGCCTGCCCATCATTGATTTTCTCTCGGAACACACCGGTTTCTTGGCTTCCAAAGGCGAAGCCCGTCGGGCCTTGAAGGAAAACTCCATTTCCATCAACAAGGTCAAGGTGAACGAAAACACCACCATCACCGGCGAGGACCTCATCAGCGGCAAGCACATCTTGGTGCAGCGAGGCAAAAAGAATTACTTCCTCGTCAGCTGCGGCTGATCAGCCCTCCACGGTTAGCAGATTGCACCCGCGCACCTCGGCGTGGTCGAACCGTCCGAGCACTTCGAACGTCCCGTCGGCGTGTTTGCGGCCGATGTCGCTGGTCTCCAGAAACGAACAACTGGCGAGGTTCGCCAAGTCCATGATGTGAATGCGGCCTTGTTTGCCATCCGCAGCCCACGTTCCCGGGTCGTTCATGGAACCCAAGCGTACATGCATCCAAGGCGGCGCTGAAAACCGCCCGTGGCCCAACGACCAAGCCTGCGACAACAAGTCCGTCATGCCGTATTCGCTACCGATGGTCGTCGTGGCCACCAACGGCTGAAGTGCAGCATGCACTTCCTCGCGAATGCGTTCGGGACCTTGCCCCTTCATCCCGCCCGTTTCGAACAACTGCACCTGCTGATAGGGGTGATCCAGCTTCGCCTCTGCAGCCCATTTGAGCAATGCGTGCGTCACCCCCATGACGAGCACCTCGTACCCCTCCTCCACCGCGGCATCTAGCTTTTGTTCAAGAGCCGTCCAATCCTCCATAAAGAACCAGTCCACCTCTGCTGATTGACCGCAGCGACGCATGAAAGCGCGCACCATGTAAATCAACGAAGACTCAGGCCGGTACCCGGGGAGCAGCGCGACGAGCTTTTTACCAGCGAAAGGACCGACGCACTGTTCAAACCCGGCCATGGCCACTTCATCGTACCACCCCATATCATCCACTGGGTGGCGTGAACGGCGTTGTCCTGTGGTGCCCGAGCTCTCAAATACACGGTCCATCGAGGCGCCTGCATCGAAGACCGATACCCAATGGGACTGGAAAAACGTCACCGGCAAGTGCGGTACATCACGCGTTGAAGCAACCGACGCTGGATCCACACCACGCAGCCGAACGAATTCCCCGTACACCGGGTTGTGCGCACATTGGAAGCGAAATACCTTCAAGCCAAACGCCTCCCAGTCGCCGCCCCGAGCGATCAAGCCGCGCATTTCCGCGCGCAATTCGGTGAGCAACGTGGCGGTATCAGGGGGTTGATTTTGCATCTTTTCGCGGGGTGCGCTTCGGTACGCGAAGTTGCAGATTCCTTAGCTTTGATACCAACTGAAACGATGAAAATCGCGCTGCACCTTCGAAAACCTCCCATGCACATCGCTCTGATCGGAGCGCTTTTGCCGCTGTCTGGCTGTTTGCCCGAACCAAACTTTCCCGATGAACCCATCATCGAGTTCCAGTCGTTCGACCTCAGCGCAGGAGGCGGTCGGGAATTGGTGATCGGATTTTCGGATGGCGACGGCAACGTCGGACTCGGACAGGCAGATACCTTGGCGCCGTGTTGCCCCCCGTGCGAATTCCACCAGAACCTCAAGTGCGAGTACCAAGAATGGCGAGACACCGCTTGGGTAGAGATTGAACTCAACCCCGATGCGGGCCAAATCCCGTTTTACTACCGCGTACCCCCTGCTGCGCCCACGGGTCAGAACCCGGCACAAAACGGCACCATCAGCATCGACATGAATTCATGGTACCTCAACAGCCCCTACGACTCCATGCGGTTCCGGATTACGTTGTATGACCGGGACCTCAACGCCTCCAACGAAGCGTTTACACCTGCAACGCCGAAGCCATAAGGCAAGGCTTGAAAAAGAAAAAGGCGCCCCATTCGGAGCGCCTGTCTCGTTCAATGCAGTGGTTAGATTACTCTGGGCAATCTGTACCGAACTGAGACAGGAAGAAGAGCAAGTCAGGCGTACCGACTTGGCCATCTTCGTTGACGTCAGCAGGGCATGGGTCGGTGAAGTCGAATTCACACGTACCGTTTTCCATTGTCGCTGACGCGTCGTAGTTCGAAGCATCCTCGTACGTGCAGCCATAGCAGTCGTACGTGCAAGAGCCATCATCGAAGAACGCTCCACCGTTGAAGTTGCAGGCGCTCGCATCCACACAGCCAAAGGCCGATGAGTTTGGCGCACCTGGGGTTCCGTTGTCCACCCAGCTCGCTTGCCAGTTGTCCGGATCCTCGTTGTTGAGGTCGGTTTGGATCAATTCCAAGCTTGAACAACCACCATCGGGGCTCTGGACCAATACGTTGCCCAACACCGCAACTGTTTGCGCTGGCCATGGATCAGCGTCGTCGTAAGTGACTGCGTTGACCACGTTGCCGAAGCCGTCTTCGATGCTCACGCCTTCACCGGAGTTGGAGAAGTTGCCCAAGTCCAATTGGAAGACCTGAACACCCAATCCGCTGTAGTTCGCCGTACCGGCATCGGAAACGGTCATCAGTACGTACTCACCCGCTGCAATCGACGTGCCTTCAGGGAAAACGTAGCCGAGCTGTGGGGCTCCGCTCGCAGAGTTGTAGAACTCGAATCCACCGATGTCAGCAGCCATGTCGCCGCCGTTGTAGATCTCGACAAACTCGTAGTCGAAGTCATCTCCCTGTGAACTGCATGGGTTGTAGTGGATTTCGTTGATGACCAAGTTGGGCAAGGTGTAGTAGCAATCCTCGTTGGTTGGGTTGTTGACGCCCTCCTGGTAGTTGAATGCTGCTGGATCATCGCATCCGCTGATGATGCAGGATCCATCGTCCAAGGTCGCTGCTGGATCGTAGTTGTCTGCCGCAGGGTCTGTGCAACCAGGTGCATCCACACACGAGCCGTCGTCTTCTTGCGCATACGGATCGTAGTTGCTGAACGAAGCCGTTGTACAACCCAATCGGACAACATCCGCGGAATCACGCGGCAACAACTTCCATGCGCCGTACGCGTAGAAGTTCGGGCCAACAACGCGGTACGAACGGCCCTCCTCCAGGAGTGGCGCGTACGTTGCACCGCCGTCAGCGGTCAATGAGTCGCCGATGGCGTCGTAGCCCACATCATCGATGACGCCGATTCCAGAACCATCGTTGAGGTGCCATTCGCCGTAACCGGCATCCGCGTTGGCGCATTCACCGGTCATGCTGATCAATACGCACTCCCACTGCTCATCGTTGATGGCTGCAGTGGCGAGCATCTCTGCTTCTGGCAAGGCGTTGCCGGAAGACAAAACTTCAGGCGTCGCGGCCTGGATTTGGCGCAAGCCGTACACTTCGGTAACGTTGCCCAAGATGGACACTTCGTCACCGAGGGCAACTCCGTCACCGATGACCCAGATGGCTGAGTTGGGCCCTGTGCCATCCTGGATGACGTAAGACGCTTGGCCGGCCAATCCACCCGTTGGAGGGTAGGTCGCCGTTACGATCCCTTGCGTTTGCATTTGACCGCTCAAACCACCAGACTGGATTTCCTGGATGGTGTAGTTTGAGATGTAGATGCAAGAACCGTCGTCAGACGTCGCGTTTTCATCGTAGTTGACCGCAAATGGATCGGTGCAACCGCCAGTAGAAGCTGCGCAAGAACCTGAGAAGGTGTGCATACCCAAGTCGCTGAAGTCGTCTTGGTCGAGGACGATCCACTCAGAATCCAATTCGTTGGTTCCGGCAGACATGGCCCAATCGCCACCGTTGCCTGTGAACACAAATTCGTTTCGAACCAACGTGTGGTTCTGGGTCGCATTGGTGGTACCCGCGACTTCCCATCCTGAACCCGGGTCTGGACCGATGGTTCCGATGATGTCCACCAATAAGGTGTCCGAACCGGCCAATTCAAACAAACCATAGGTGTCGTCACCGTTGGACAGGTACTGGTACGTAATGTTCGCCAAGTCCAAAATCTCCTGAGCAGAAGAAGGGTGCGCTACGATGTACGTCCCACCGGGAGCGATCTCCGCGTCGAATGGGAAGTTGAAGGTGAAGTAATCGAACTGGTCGCTTACGTTCGGGGCGTCTGGTGTGTCGCACCCGTTGCTGCAGTGACCCAAGATGTACTGGCTCAAGAATACCGTCGACGCCGTTGGGTTGTACAATTCGAGGTACTTGTTGTTGCTGCTACCTTCTGCATACTCAGAGAAGAAAATGCCGCACGATTCACCAGAGAATTCACATGAACCGTCGTCTATACCAG
>CAXREW010000326.1:0-4756 GCA_964229455.1 Flavobacteriaceae bacterium
TGGACCATTGTGTCAACAGTGGCCAAAGAAGACCCGTCGCGTGTGGTGGTCATTCGAATGGCGCGTAATTATGGCAAGAGTGCCGGACTCCAACTCTGGTTTCAAGCCGCACAAGGCCGCGTGGTAATCACCATGGATGCGGATTTGCAGGATTCACCTGAGGAGATTCCAGAACTGGAACGCAAAATCATCGAGGACGGGTTTGACCTGGTTAGTGGGTGGAAGAAAAAGCGCCACGATCCACTGAGTAAAACCATCCCGACGCGTTTGTACAACGCAGCAACCCGCTGGATCAGTGGCATTCAATTGAATGACTTCAATTGCGGTCTAAAGGCATACCGACTTGAAGTCGTCAAGGCCATCGAAGTGCAAGGAGAAATGCACTGCTACATTCCCATCTTGGCGAAGAGCGCTGGTTTCGATCGCATCGGAGAGCAAGTGGTCCAGCACCAGGCGCGCAAGTACGGTTCCTCGAAGTTTGGTCTCGAACGCTTCATCAACGGATTTCTGGACCTTATGACCATTGGCTTCATGTCGCGGTTTTCGCGAAAGCCTATGCACTTTTTCGGAGCACTGGGTGTCCTCATGTTCCTAGTAAGTTTGGCTGGTTTCTCATGGATAGCGGTGGGAAAATTGATCTCTATTTATGAAGGAAATCCCTCACGAAATATCACCGAGATTTCTGCCTTTTATGTGTCCTTGACGGGTATGGTGTTCGGTCTCCAGTTTTTCTTGACCGGATTCCTCGCCGAGATGACGTCGCGCAACGACGTTAAGCGCCACAATTACCAAGTGGCCGAAAACATCAATCGGCCCGCGTAGGACCGATTGAAAGCTCGGGCAGTGCCGAGCGGACTATTTTCTGTAACGCAATCAGCGAACCACAATGGCGGTCTGTGCAGACCGTTCAGCTTGTGTTCCTGTTACGATGTACATACCAGCTTCATACACATCTGTGCGCAGCACCCATTGGGCGTTGTCGCCGTTGGGGATGATGGTGCGTTTGTGCACTGTTCGACCTGTAACGTCACGCACTTCAACGTTCACTGGTAAATGCTGGTCCCAGCCACTTCCATTGAGGTTGGTCTCACCTTCCGTGGGGTTCGGGTATGGAGCAAATCCAATGGGGTCGAGCCAGAATCCCGGATCGATGCCATCCTCATCGTCGCAATCCGCATTGATGCCCAATTGCATGGTGGTCATGAACCCGTCCTCCATGGTAGCGGTGGTGACCAATTCATTGTCCATCCACACCTCAATCCATCCGCCATTCCATCCGTCGGCATTCATGTCCCACATGGTCACGTTGTAGCAATCGTCCACCAAACAAGCGGTGTACGTGTGTGAAGTATTGCTCGCATACGCACTGCCTCCGACGTTCGCTCCATCGCCGCCACCACTGAGGTTCCAACCGAGGCTCAATCCGTCCTCGAGGGTGACAGTAACGAACGTCACTTCATTCGTTGGGCAGAAGACGAACTCACATGAGCCATCGTCTTCTGTCGCAAGTGGATTGTAATTGATTGCTCCGCCGTCCATACAGCCAGCAATTGGATCAGGTTGATCGTTGCAGTCTGCTCCAATGCCCACGCTGAATTCTCCATAGTTACCCATCTCTAGGGCGTAATCCACCGACTCGTTTTCCCATGTCAAGGTCAACACCGTGCTGTCCCAACCGTCGCCGAAGGAGTCGGTCAAAATGAGCGTGTAACATCCCGGGGGAACGCAGGTCTCCATGGCCTGTTGGCCGGTCTCCACCCAACTTCCAAATCCTTCCCAGAGCACATTCCCGGCTTCATCAACCAATGCCCAGCCTACTTCGTTGATCCAGGTGCCGCCGTCCAATTCCGCGTATACGGAAATGAGGCCTTCGCAGTCCAGTGGGTAAACGCACGAACCGTCATCGATGGTCGCCTCGGGGTTGTAGTTCGCTGCCTCCTCGTCAGTGCACCCCAGCACATCGCCGCAGTTGCCGTCCACTGAGAATTGAACGACTTCGATTGAAGCACTGGCGTCCAAGGATTCGTAAATCAATTGTTCCCACCCAGCATTCAGGTAAAAGTATCCGCCGTACCACGAGACGTCGCCTGCCAAATTGGTCAGAGTGGCGGTATAGCATGCAGTGGAGTCCACGCACACGTCGAGGTACAGGATTTCCATGTCATTGAACCCTTGCTGGTCGAACAGCACATTACCCTCTTCGTCTTCAATGGTCAATCCCACGGCCCAGCCTTGCGAGAAGGTGCAGACATACAGCTGTCCGGCGACTTCTCCTTCCTCACACACCAAGGGATAAATGCAGGATCCGTTGTCTTCGGTCGCGTTCGGATCGTAGTTCAAGGCTGTCTCGTCCGTGCAGCCGGGCACATAAGGTTCGCAATCCTCCACATTGATGCCCAAACCATACGTGGTTTGGAAGGTATCGGTGTTCCCCTCGTAGTAAGTCGTTTCGCCATCTACGACAACGGCGACGGATGCTGATGCGCCACCGGTGAATCCGGCATAGACGGTGAAGTTGTAGCAGCCGTCTTCAATGCATCCATCTGCCACCCAAGCGCCCGCGTCGTTTTGGTATTGCACGTAGTTGTACCATGCCGCGTTGTTGACGTCTGTGATGTACCAGCTGGCGAAGGGAAAATTTCCTCCTTCTTCCGTGCTGTCCGCAATGGCAAAAATTTGGATGGCCGTGTTGCCTTCGCAATCAATGGGATAGAGGCATCCATTGTCGACGGTGGCCTCCGGGTCGTAGTTCAACGCATCAGGGTCCATGCAGCCATACACAGGCTGATCGGCGCAATCGCCTTCCCAGTAGAGGTAGGCGCCGACGCACTCGAGTTCGCAGAGGTTGTCAAAAGTGATCAGTTCTCCTGTCAACCAATCCATACCACAGACCGGCTCAAATGGTTCGTCGTCGCACTCGCATGTCGGCAAGCACGTTCCATCGTCCACCGTCGCGTCGGGGTTGTAGTTGGGCGCGTCGGGGTCTGTGCAACCAAACACGTCGCCGCACGAACCATCGACTGAAAATTCAAAGCTCCACTCGCTGCTGTCGTCTGGCAAGGTGGCGTAGACGATTTGCTCCCATCCATAATTGATGTAGAAGTAGCCGTTGTACCAACCGCCTTCGCCTGCCGTATTTGTTAAGGTGGCCGTGTAACAGCCTTCTCCCAAGCAGATGTCCACGTATTCGATGGCCATGTTGCCATAGTCGCTTCCGCTGTAGACGATTCCACCCGTTTCATCGGTGATTTCGAGGGCGACGTTATTGCCTTGGCTGAAGGTGCAGAGGTAAAGCAAAGCCTGCTCCCCGCCGTCTTCACAAGCATAAATGCACGTGCCGTCATCAATGGTCGCGGCTGGATTGAAGTTCACTGCTTCCGGGTCGGTACAACCGTGGACGTCACTGTTTCCATTGCCACCACCACCGGTACCTTCTTCAAATTCGCACTCGGTTCCCAAAGCAAAATTGAAGACATCGTAATTGCCGTACTCGAGGGTGATGTCACCAAACATGATTCCCGCATCTGGAAAATTCAAGCCCATAAACGCTGCATTCCATCCGTCGCCGAAGCTGTCGTACATGTGCAGCTGATAACAACCCGATTCGAAGCAATGCACGAAAGCGTCGGCATCGTAATCCTCATAGTTACCACCTTCTAGGACGATGTCCCCAGCATCGTTCGTGATTTCCCAACTGATTTCTGCCCCCCACATGGCGGTATAGAATTCCACTTGGGCCTCGAATTCACAGTCTTGGGCTACAGCGGGAGTGAAAGCGGCGGCCAGCAGGCACACAGCGAAGAAAAGCAGGTTTTTCATTTGCGTTTGGTTTGGCGCAGAGCGCTGAATGAATAACAAGGTTAAAGAAAAAAGGTTGCGCAGGAGCCATCGCCTGCTCAGCCCGCAATGACGCCAGATCCGATGCATTCGTCTCCATCGTACCATGCGGCAAATTGCCCAGCTGCGACACCCGATTGTGGTTGCGTAAACTTCACTTCGTAGTGATCACTGTGCCGGATGAGGGTAGCCGATTGCAGGGGTTGCCGGTATCGGATCCGCACGTCAAATGCATCCGTGCTTTCTCCGATGGCCAGTTCCTGGTCTGGACGAATCCAGTGCGCCTCATTCGTAAGGATGCGAAGGGCATTCCGCAACAGCCCGGGGTGGTTTTCACCTTGCCCCACGTAGAGCACATTGCGTTCAACGTCTTTCTCTAGTACGAACAAGGGCTCCGGCTTTCCACCCACTTGAATCCCCCGTCGTTGGCCCACGGTGAAGAAATGGGCGCCGTTGTGTTTCCCAACACAGACTCCGTCCTCCGGATTCCAGTGGGTGGGCTGTGACGGGTCAGTTTGAGCGGCTATCGCCAGCTTGGCGTGGTCTGTATCAATTTCAATGATGTCGCCCGTTTTCGGTTCCAGTTGCTGTTGAAGGAAATCCGGCAAGCGTACTTTGCCGATGAAACAGAGCCCCTGACTGTCCTTTTTGTTGGCGGTGGGCAGGTCGATTTCCTCAGCCAAGCGCCGGACTTCTGGTTTGGTCAATTCTCCAATGGGAAAATGGGCTTTATCGAGCTGGGCTTGTGTCAATTGGCACAGAAAGTAGCTCTGGTCCTTGTTGGTGTCTACACCCGCTAGCAAGCGATGGGTGGGCTCTCCATCGATATTAACGGTGTCTTTGCGGCAGTAATGCCCGGTGTCCACACCGTCCGCACCGAGTTCGATGGCGGATTGGAGAAACAAGTCAAATTTGACTT
>CAXREW010000327.1:0-9524 GCA_964229455.1 Flavobacteriaceae bacterium
GCCAGCGCAACCTGTTCAAGCGCACAAGGGGAAGGAACCACTGCCAGTGGAACGGCAAGCCACGCAGAAGGTATGCTCAGCCAAGCCACAGCACTTGCAGCTCACGCTGAAGGATACGGAACCGATGCAACGGCCAATTACAGCCATTCAGAAGGGTACAACACCCTCGCCTCAAGCACGTCTGCCCACGCAGAAGGGTATGCAACCGATGCAACCGGACTGTACTCCCACGCCGAAGGCCGACAGACCGAAGCCAGTGGTTCGGCGTCTCACGCTGAAGGCCAAACTGCAGTTGCTACGGGTGACTTATCGCATGCTGAGGGCTTTCAAACACTTGCAGAAGGCTACGCCAGCCACGCCGGCGGCTTCGCCAGTTCCGCAACCGGGCTGTACAGCCGTGCGGCCGGAAGGAATTCTACGTCTGCCGGAACGGCATCCTTTGCCACAGGGTATGGCGTGGTGGCCGATCAAGAAAACGGTACCGCGGTGGGCCAGTTCAATGCGCTGCAAACGGAAGGAGCGCTCTTCATCGTCGGAAACGGTGCGGACACCAACATGCGATCGAACGCTTTTGAAGTCTACAGCGATGGTCACGCCGTGATTCACGGTGATGCCGTGGTGGAAGGAACGGTATTCGCCGGGACTTATGATGTCGCCTCGACATTGGGCTCCCTAGTCTCCACGGTCGACTCTTTGCAAAGCGTCATCGCCGAATTGCAAGCCCAACTCGACGCCTTGACCGGCGGAGAATAACCCGGACGGCTTACCGAAACAGCAGGGCACAAAAAACCCTCAGCGTGGCTGAGGGCTTCGTTCCCCGACCAGGACTCGAACCTGGAAAAACGGCACCAAAAACCGGTGTGTTACCATTACACCATCGGGGAGTACCAGCAACACGCAGGTTGCAAAGCGAGCGCCAAGATAAAAAGGATTTCGCGAACATTCCGCAATCGTACCCCGTCAATTATCTTGGGGGCATGATGGAATTGCAGAATCTCATTGGGGGCGAAATGACGAATCCCAAAAGCGGTGCATGGCTGGACAATATCGAGCCAGCCACTGGGCAAGTGTTTTCCCGAATTCCCCGTTCAAACGCAGGAGATGTAGAGGCCGCTGTACAAGCCGCTCGTGCTGCTTTTCCAGGCTGGTCCACGACGCCATACGAAGAGCGGGCCGCTTGCCTGCGCCGGTGGGGCGCCCTCATCGCACAGCACAACGAGGCCCTCATTGCAGCTGAATCGAAAGACAACGGCAAGCCCATTTCCCTCGCCCGCGCGGTGGACATCCCACGCGCCCAAAAAAATCTGGAATTCTTCGCCGGGGCCATTGAACATTTTGCCTCGGAAGCCCACATCCCTGGGGGCGCTGATTTCATCCATTACACCCACCGCAAACCCATTGGGGTGGTGGGGTGCATTTCCCCTTGGAACCTGCCTCTGTACTTGTTTACATGGAAAATCGCTCCCGCTCTGGCGGCAGGAAACTGCGTGGTCGCAAAGCCCTCGGAGGTAACGCCTGTAACCGCTTGGATGCTTTCCAAGTGGGCGGCCGAAGCTGGTTTTCCAGCAGGGGTCTTCAATGTGGTGCACGGCCTGGGGCACGAGGCTGGACAGGCCTTGGTGGAGCATCCAAACGTCAAAGCCATATCCTTCACCGGGGGCACCCAAACAGGAGCGCACATCGCCCGCACCACTGCAGGTATGTTCAAAAAGCTCAGCCTGGAACTCGGTGGCAAGAACCCCGCCATTGTCTTCGCGGATAGCGACTTCGACAAAGCCGTAGCCACCACGCTTCGCTCATCGTTCGCCAATCAGGGCCAGATCTGCTTGTGTTCTTCGCGCATTGTGATCGAGGACAGCCTCTATGATTAGTTTCGCGACGCACTCGTGGCCAAGGCCCAGCGCATTGTTCCGGGTGACCCCACGGATGAGAGCACCAAGATGGGTGCTCTGGTCTCCGAACCCCACAGGGACAAGGTGCTCGCTTACATCGAATCGGCGAAGGCTCAAGGGGCAACAGTGCTCTGTGGCGGTGAGGCAGCGCCTGCACCCAACGACCGCTGCGCCAACGGGTACTTCGTGCAGCCCACCATTTTGGAAGGGCTCGGACCGGAGTGCAGCATCAACCAAGAAGAAATCTTCGGACCGGTCATCACGCTTCAGCGGTTTACGACAGAGGCAGAGGCCATTGAATTGGCCAACGATAGTGCCTATGGTTTGGCCGCCACCATCTGGACTAAAGACGCTGCAAAAGCACACCGTGTGGCCGGTAAAGTCGAAAGCGGAATCGCCTGGATCAATTGCTGGCTCGTGCGCGACCTCCGAACACCCTTTGGAGGGGTCAAGTCAAGCGGCGTAGGAAGAGAGGGTGGATTTGACGCCCTACGGTTCTTCACGGAACCGCAGAGCGTGTGCATTCCAACACACTGAACACACGGCGATCAATCCCAGTACCGATCGTCCACCATGGCACGGGACTTATTCCCGTTGGTGAAGAACCACCCTAAGTAGTGGTCAATTATGTCGGAGAGTTGTCGAAGGGACTGTTTCAAGGTCGTAGGTTCTGATGGCAATTTAGTGTCGCAGAGACACTTTATCAACGTCCGGTATTTGAAAAATGTTTTGTCATTAGTCGGCAAACTTTCGCAAATCCGCCACCTTCGGAGGCTACAGCGATTTTCAGTTTTTTTGAACAAAATGAAAAAAAATTCCCTCCGCCTTTCCTCCCTCATTGCAGTGTTGGCGCTGCTTTCCGGCTGTGTCACCATGAAACAATTCGACGAAGTTCAAATGAACTTGGACCGAATCGCGGAAGAAAATCGACGACTGACATTATCCAACCAAGACGGGGAAATTGAACGACGCGAATTGGCCGGTCGCGTCGACGTGCTGGAAAATTCAAACGCGGCCTTGGTCAAAGACACCACTCGGTTGGGTCGTGCTTTGGCCGTCGCCCTCGAAGACGTCCAACGGCTAGAAAACTTGAACGACGTACTCACGTCCGAAAGCTCTTCCCGCATGGCCGCCATCAACGAGGAGAACAGGGCCTTGCTCGAAGAATTAAGCAAAAATCGCGCTGAGCTCCAGGCCCAAGAAGACGACTTATTGCAGTTGAACGCAGATCTAAATCAACGCGAGGCGGAGCTTGCCGAACGCTCTCAGCGCATCCAGGAATTGGAAGGCCTCCTGGCTTCACGTGATGCCGCCGCTGAAGCCCTGCGCGCTCAATTGGCGCAGGCCTTGCTTGGGTTTGCAGACAAGGGGTTGACCGTGGAACAACGCAACGGAAAGGTCTACGTGAGCTTGGAGGCGCAGTTGCTGTTCCCATCGGGCAGCACGGCCATCAACGCCGACGGCAAACAAGCGCTCCAGGACTTGGCGCAAGTGGTGAGTTCGCAATCCAATTTGGAAATCATCGTCGAAGGCCACACCGATACGGATCAATTGCGATCCAATGCCATTCCTCGAAACAACTGGGAATTGAGCGTACTCCGCTCCACGGCGGTCGTTGAAATCCTCACAGGATCAGGGGTTGCTCCAGAGGCCCTTTCGGCCGCTGGCCGCAGCGAATACCATCCAGTGGACCCCGATGACAAGGCGCGCAACCGACGCATTGAAATCGTCCTCGCACCCAACCTGGATGCACTCTTCGATATCATTCGCGCAGAATAGCGCCGCGCCCTTGAAGGGGCCGCGCTCCCTTACTGAATCTCCATTTGGAACGCGCCCTGCGCGATGTTCATGCTCTCGCCGGTCATGCCGACCACCGTGCCCATGAACGTTCCCACCACGAAGCCACCGGGCTGCGGGTCGATGTAGCTGATCTCAACCGTGACGCCACCACCAAAGTTGGTGCTGTAGCCATTGGCTGCAGGATCTGCGTATGAGCAAGAGCTGCCGCTCGCCATTGAGCATTGTACTTGGGCCCCGTCAATCCAACCCGTAATGGGCTGTTCTAAAACGAGGGCGAGGCCGGCACCTGTGGCGGTCAATCCACCAACGTTCAACGTCGTCCCGTCCAATTCAGCGGTCACGCTCACTTCAGCGACGAGGGTCGTACCGTTTGCTTTCCAGGTCAAAATCGCCTCGCATTCTGGGCAATTAGCACCCCCGCAATCGATGTACAATTCATCACCGTCCATGATACCGTTGGCGCAATTCACCCCATCGGGGCAAGGGCCACAAGTAACATTCGGGTTGTCGCAAGGGAGGTAAATGTTCAATTCGTAGTTGCCGCCGCAGTCGACGCCAATCTCGTCACCGTTCATCAAATCGTCACAGCAAGTTGGGCAAGGCTCACAGTCCGGTCCGCCGCAGTCAATACCTTGTTCTAGGCCATTCAACAGGCCGTCGCCGCACAGCTCGCCACACGCCACGCCCGTATCACCACCGCAGTCAATACCGGTTTCGCCTGGGTCCTGCACACCGTTGAAGCTGGGGTCACACGGATCGCACTCACCGCCGCAATCCACCCAAGTCTCACCGAGCAGGGCATCGTATTGGCCATTTTCACAGGGGTCGCATGGCGGGCAAATCGAACCGCCGCAATCCACCAATTCCTCGCCGTTGTTGAGGATTCCGTCGTAGCAGTTTTCGGGAATTAGGTTGTCGTCATTCAAGCAACCCGTAGCGACTACGAGCAACATCATCACAGCTGACGCGAGAGAGAGTGAACCGAGTTTCTTCATCGAGAATGAAATTTTGCGCAACATTGGCAAAGGTGTTTACCGTATTTTAGGCAGTGCAAGATAAGTTGAACGCGATTGAAAGCCACGGATTGAATCAAATCCATCCGGGCGACTGCTGTAAATGACCACTCCCCTCCAATTATCCAATAGCTCTTGGATCGTCAAAGAGCAACCAAACCCGGACGCCGTCGCGCATCTGATGCAGAACGCCGGGCTGACACATTTGGTTGCTTCCCTGCTGATTCAGCGCGGGTTTGAGGAGCAAGAAGATGTGTTGGGTTTCCTCAATCCGGCCCTTTCAGCCATGCACCACTCCTTGCTCATGAAGGACATGAAAGAGGCTGTGGTTCGCCTCCATCAAGCCATCGAAGACGAGGAGCGTATCCTGGTTTACGGCGATTACGATGTCGACGGGACCACGGCCGTTGCAATGGTCGCGAGCTACCTTGAAGGCGTTGGAGGGCAAGTGGAAACCTACATCCCGCATCGCTACGACGAAGGGTATGGCGTCAGCCTCGATGGTGTTCGATTTGCCTCTGAAAACCGCTTCTCCTTGATGATCACCCTCGACTGTGGAACCAAGGATTTTGAGCCGTTGCACGACGCCGCCGAACGAGGCATTGACGTCATTGTTTGCGACCACCACCTGCCGGAGGACACCCTCCCTGAGGCCTTCGCGGTCTTGAACCCGAAGCGCAGCGATTGTCCATATCCGTTTAAGGAGCTGTCCGGTTGCGGAGTGGCGTTCAAGCTGCTTCAGTCCCTTGCGTACCGGATGGACTTGCCCGAAAGTGGCATCTACGAAGAGCTCGACCTTGTGGCCATTAGCATCGGTGCGGATTTGGTCGATCTCAAAGGTGAAAACCGCATCATGGCCTCCCAGGGCCTCCGTCAGTTGCGCAAACGTCAACGACCGGGTATTCTGGCCTTGATGCGCGCCGCGGACATCCATCAAGCCCCGCAAACCATCCGGGACATCAGTTTCACCCTCGGGCCCCGCATCAATGCGGCTGGCCGCATGGACCACGCCCAACGGGTGGTGGACCTGCTGATGGAGAAAAGTGATTCCCGCGCTTCGGAAATGGCGCGTGAAATCGAAGAGATGAACCACCGCCGTCGGGAAGTGGACGAAGCGACGACCAATGAGGCACTGATTCAATTGGAGCAAGCCCCAGAGGACAGCTTCTGCAACATCGTTCACGGTACCGACTGGCACCGAGGCGTAGTTGGCATCGTCGCCAGCCGCATGATTGAGCACCGCTACCGTCCTTCAGTGGTGTTGTCGGAAGAAAACGGCGTACTGATTGGAAGTGCCCGCTCCGTTGACGGGGTGGACATCCACGAAGCGCTCGAAGCGTGTGAGGACCTGTTGCTCCAATTCGGTGGCCACACCATGGCGGCCGGGCTGAGCCTCGAACTCGCCCATCTCGAATCGTTCAAGGAACGGCTGAACGAAGCCATCAAGGACCAGCTCAACGGCACCCCTCCAAAGCCCATCATCCGGTGCGACCGCGAAGTGCACATCTCTGAATTGTCCCTGGAAGCGCTCAAGGAATTGGAACAACTTGAGCCCTTTGGACCCGGGAACGCCACGCCCGTCTTCATTTTGCGGAACGTGGTCTCCGTCCGTCCGCCACGCACCATTGGCAACCAAGGTCGTCACCTCAAAATCACAGTTCGGGATCCCGAATTTGACGGCCCGACCATCGACGCCATTGGGTGGAACATGGGGGAAATGGCACCACAAATCAAGCAGAACAAGCCAATCGATCTGGCTTTTACCTTGGTAAAAAACACCTGGAAACCCCGGGGCTGGCAGAACCGTACAGAGCTGAACCTTCACTTGCGGGCCATTCAGCCTGCCTCAGCCGGCGCTTGATGCAGGTGCACATCCCGCTGAGGGAACGGAATGGTGATGCCGTTGGCGCGGAACTGCTCATCAATTCGGAAGCGAATGTTGCTCGAAATGAGCTTGCGCAAGAAGGGCTTTTCGATCCAGAAATACACCGTGAATTGCAGCGATGATTCGGCAAAATCGTTGAACAACACGCCGGTTTCTGACTTCTTCACCACTTCATCTTCGGCGTTGGCCGCTTCGAGTAAAATCGCCTTCACCCGCTCGACATCTGATCCGTAAGCGACGCCGACGTCCAATTGGATCAAGGTCGCGTTTTCACCTTGGGTGAAGTTTCGGACGGTCTGTCCCGAGATGAGTCCGTTGGGAATGACAATGAGGTTGCCAAACCGTGTGATGACCCGCGTTGAACGCAAATCAATGCGTTCCACCCGGACCATCATGCCGTCAATTTCCAATTCATCCCCGACGCGAACGCCGCCTTCAAACAACAAGACAAAACCCGAAACCACGTCGTTGAAGAAGTTCTGTAAGCCAATTCCCACGCCTACCAGCAGCGCAGCAGAACTGGCCCAGAACACCGTCAAGTCGATGCCTGCGGTGTCCAGCGCCACCACAATGACCAGGAAATAGACCACCGTACGCACCAAGCGCATGACCATGAACCGCGTGCCTTCTTCGAAATTGGCGTTGCGGAGGAATTTGCGCAACAAGAAACGCACCGTCCAAATCACCACCTGGGCGACTGCGATAACACTGAAAAAAAGCAAAATGGACCGGAGCGAAAGCTCAAACGAACCCATTTCGATCGTTGTGTTCAGGAACTCCTTCATCGGTTCAGGTCAAGGAAGAATTGCGGTGCCAAAGTACGTGGAGATGTTGCGTTTCTGTTCATCCAGTGCTTTGCGGCGTTCCAACAGCTCTCGCATGCTCGCTATCGCGGCCTCTTCGTTTCGCTCAATGCCCTCATTCAGTTCAGCCAACTCCTCCTGTATTTCTTCGATCTCCTTCCGGTTATCACTCAGCTTAAGCAGGTGCAGGGAATCCATCAACGCCTTGTTCAGCAGGTCCTCTTCCCGCGCGCTGTAAATCTGATGCACTTCCTCCCAACGCGAGCTGACCTTGTGTTTGTCCACGACCGCTCCAACGACGAACGATTGCACCTCCGGGTCGGGATGCTTGAGGAAGTCCTCCATGGAAGGAACATTTTCTGCCAGCGCGTGCTCCACGAAGACGCCGTACACCTCACTGAAAACGGCGTGCTGAATTTCGAAGTTCAGGCTTTGCATGTACGCAATGACGTACCGGGCAAAAGCCACCGTTGCCGGCGCCTCCCCCTCTGGTGGGGCCGGCGGGGTAAAGTCCTTATCTCCGAATCGGAGCATCCTACGCACCAGATCCCGTTCGATGACGGTGCGACGCGCCTCCTCCTCGGCCAGCGCCCCGCCGAGAAACGGCGCTTCCACCGAGGCGTGTTCGCCCGACCAATCTGGAGCCGTATGGACAGGAGGCGGTGGAGGGCCTTGTTCGCCCATGCGCTGCTTGCGGAATTCCTCGCGCTTCAGGGCTTTCTGTTCTTCGAGTAATTTGGCCCGAATGACCTTATTGATCTCCGATTGCAGGACGTCTTCGGACAATGCCAATTCCTCCGAAGCCACTTTCAAATAGACCCCCTGCTGGATGGCATCTGGGATGACGGCAATTGACCCCAAGATGCTGTGGATCATTTCCGTTCGCTTCACCGGATCGTCCGCCGACTCGCGGGCCAATAGTTCCAACTTGAAGGCCACGAAATCCTTGGCTTCTTCTTCAATGTGCCGCTTGAGCACGTCGGCTGGGACCTTTTTGCTGTAGCTGTCAGGATCGTCGCCATCAGGGAACAGCACCACGTTGACGTGCAGCCCCTCGGCCAACAACAGGTCCACCCCGCGCAGCGACGCTCGGATGCCCGCGGCATCCCCATCGAACAGAACCGTGATGTTCTTGGTGTAGCGGCGGATCAGTTTGATTTGATTCACCGTCAGCGCCGTCCCACTCGAAGAGACGACGTGTTCAATCCCCGCCTGGTGCAAGGCCATGACATCCGTGTAGCCCTCAACCAGCAAGACCCGGTCTTCCTTCGCGATCGCAGGTTTGGCCAGGTGCATACCGAACAGCACATCGCCTTTGTGGTAAAGAATGCTCTCGGGACTGTTGAAGTACTTGGCGACCTTCTTTTCCTTGCTCAACGTACGGCCCCCGAACGCGATGGAACGGCCCGTGAGGTCGCGGATTGGGAACATCACCCGGCCCTTGAAAAAGTCCCACAACTTACCGTCTTTGTCTTTGGCGAGGCCCAGTGCAAGGAGCCGCTCGGGCGTGTAGCCTGCTTCGGTCGCCGCCGTGCTCATCGCATCCCAGCTGTCCGGGCAATACCCGATCTTGAATGTCTTCAAGGTCTCGGCGCGGAACCCTCGGCTCTCGAAGTAGCTCAGGCCGATGGCCTTACCCTCGTCCGTGTTGTGCAGCTGTTCCGTGAACCAGTTTTGGGCCCATGCGTTCAAAGCGAGCAAGCTTTCGCGTTCGGAGCGCGCTTGCTGCTGCTCGGGCGTCATTTCCTCCTCCTCGATTTCAATGCCGTACCGTTCAGCGAGCTGTTTGATGGCCTGCGGAAAGCTCAGCTTATCCAACTCCATCAAGAACGTCACTACGCTGCCACCCTTGTCGCTGGAAAAGCACTTGAAAATGCCCTTTTCCGGCAGGACATAAAAGGAGGGCGTCTTTTCGTTTGTGAAGGGGCTCAGCCCACGCAGGGCACTGCCAGACTTTTTGAGCTCCACATAATCCCCAATGACCTCCTCGATAACGGCGGTCTGCAGCACTTGGTCGACAATGTGAGCGGGAATCATGACAATCGTGGTGAAGAACCAAATGTACGCAGGACCGCTGCAATTTTTCCTCCCAAAAAAAAGACTTCGAGCCGTTGCGCGAAGTCCTTTTCTG
>CAXREW010000328.1:0-3379 GCA_964229455.1 Flavobacteriaceae bacterium
TCTCGAAGCCTTGGCGATCGAACTTTTGCAAGCTCGACGTCCGAACGTCGCAAGACACCACCGTCCCTTTGAGGATGGCTTTGGCGCCGACCATGCTCCCGACCTCGACCGACGTGTTTCCATCCACGACGCCGCTCAGGGCCAATTGCTGTTCTTGACGAATCAGTTCTTGGTTCTCCCGATCGACCAAGACCAAAAATGGGTCGCCACTTTCTGCAACGGATTGCTGCACAAAAGACCGCAACTTGGTGTCCATGCCGGCTCGGTTGGAGCCGTTTTCGAACTCGACCAAGGCCACGGCCAACCGCCCCTTGTCAAGCACCTCTGTTTTCAATCCCGCAGCGTCCTTGTAGCCCATGTCCCGCGCTGTAACGGCGTTGAGGTCGTTGAGGGCGGTACGCCAGTGCAAGCGTTCGATGGCCGCCGAAGCCTCGCGGTAGTGAGGTTCGCAGTACGCCACATCCGCAAGGTGCTTCGCGTCTTCGTAGTCCGCCTGCAAGCGGACGATTTCCGTGAATTGCGTGAGCGCTTCCTCGAAATCTTCGGTTTCCAAAGCGGTCAAACCCGCTTGGTACAATTCGTCCATGTGGGCGTCCTTGACCTGCTCGTACGCCTGCCGAGCGCTTTCCATGAACAGCAGCCGAATGCCCAGTTTTGCTACACGTGCGTTGTACGCTTCTGCGGCTTCAAATGCCGCGACAGCCCGGGCACGGTCGTTGGCCATGCGCGCTTCATCAAACTGTGCCAAGTGGTCGTTTAACACCCATTGCCCGGCGCGCTGCAAGCCGGCGAGCGCTTCCGTATTCGTGGCTTTTTTCTGGACAGCGGTGTAGTAAAAGCTCGCTGCCTGCGGCATCATGCCCACCTCTTCCATTTTGAGTCCGCGCTTGGTGTAGGCCTTGGAACCCGAACATCCGGTGCCCCACGCCATAGCGGCAAGGGCAATCAACAGGAAGGTGAAGCGGGTCAAAGGCATGGGCGTAAAATGAATGCGCAAGTTAATGGCTAATGCAGCCAATCAAGCGAATTTCATGCCAACCTCATGGCCCGACAGCAGCGGCTGTTCCTACCTTTGAGAGCGAACCTCAAAAATCACGGCATGCGGAAGGTCTTGGTATTGGGAGCGGGTCGTTCCAGCTCCTCCTGGATTGCCAGGGGAGTGGAGCGCGCGGAGCGCAACGACTGGGCAGTGCATGTCGGAGACGTGGATGAGGCCACCGCCAAAGCCAAGTGCCAAGGCCACCCGGCGGCCCATCCGTTCCGCATCGATCCGAACGACAACACCGCCCGTGACGCCCACATCGCTTCCAGCGACTTGGTGATCTCCATGGTGCCGGCGTTTATGCATCCGGAGATTGCATCCGTGGCCATCGAAGCCGGTGTGCACGTTATTACACCGAGCTACGTGGGGCCGGAAATGCAAGCCCTCCACGACAAAGCCGTAGCAGCTGACGTCTTGGTCCTGAATGAAATCGGACTCGACCCGGGCATTGACCACCTGAGTGCCAAGGCGGTGCTGGATCGGGTGGCTGAAGCCGGAGGGGAAATGGTGGAATTTGAATCGTACTGCGGCGGGCTGATTGCACCGGAATCAGACGACAATCCCTGGCATTATAAGTTCAGCTGGAACCCGCGCAACGTCGTACTTGCCGGTCAAGGCGGGGCGGCGACCTTCCTCTCCGGGGGAAGTGCTCGCCTAGTGCCGCCGCACCGCACGTTCCAAGACGTTCGTCACATCGAGGTGGGGGGGACGGCCTTCGAAGGGTATCCCAACCGCGATTCCATCGCCTACGAATCCATATACGGGCTCGAGGGCATTCAAACCCTGATCCGCGGCACCCTCCGCGGCGAGGGGTTCTGTGCCGGCTGGGACGTACTTGTCCAACTGGGGTGTGTACGCGATGATGCCGAGATGGAATGGGCCGCAGGAACGTCGTGGGCGGATTGGATGCGCACTTTCTTACCCGCCTCTTTGAGCGGTATGCCTGTGCGCGATGCCATCGCCCAGCACTACGGTGCCGATGATGCCACCTTGGATCGGTTGGCCTGGCTCGGCCTGTTCGATGCCGATGCGGGACCAACGGTGTTGAAAGGCACTCCGGCTCAAGTGCTTCAATCGCTGCTCGAAGTGAAGTGGGAATTGCAGCCCAACGACCGGGACATGATTGTCATGTGGCACCGGTTTGCCTACCAATTGGACGGTGAAATGCACGAAGTGACGAGTTCGCTCCGGTTGGAAGGCCGCGATGCGGTTTACACCGGCATGTCAGACACCGTGGGTTGGCCCGTGGCGCTGGCTGCAGAGGCTTTGCTTGCGGGTAAATTCAAGGACCGTGGCGTACAGGTGCCATTGCACAAAGATTACTATGAGGTCATTCTGCCCGCCCTCGAAGAGTTGGGCGTCCGATTCGAAGAAACCCACCGCTTATGCTCTTGACGGCGTGCCTGTTTTGTTGGGGGTGCCAGGATGTTCCGGCGTGGCCGGAGTCCGGAATCGCTGACGCAGATTGGGTCGAAACGGCCATTGAATGGCGGTTGCAGACAGGCATCGACGCCTGCGGTGAAACCGGCAAGGCCGTGGATGCCTTGACGCTCGAATGGATTGCTGCATCTCCGATGGTCCGCGTGGAAATCACCACGAACGAATGGCCCGTTTTACGGCATTATCCGGAATTGAAAACGCCCCTTATCCAAGCGTTGGCTTGGGGGGAGTTGCAGGGAGTGGAATGGGAGAAAGAAGCGCTCGTCAGGGTGCTGCGCAAAATGGTGCGCAAGTCGGACGGGCTCAAAAGCAGCCGGGTTCGGCCGTACCTCAAGCAGACGCCAACACGAACGTCGTGATGGAGGCGATGAACATCAAAATGGCCAAAGCCAGGTACCGAAGTGGAATTGCTTTCATGCGTCCCTTTACGGGGACTTCTGCGACGAGGTTTCAACCGAAGGGCTTTTTTGGCATGAAATCCAACAAACCAACCACTACAGGAGTTAGGTTTGAAGCACAGGTAGTCCGATATGCGCAGTTTTGACGTCCCCGAATTTTACCGCAGCCCCATCATCGCCCGGGTCAAGCAGAAACGCAAGGCTCGCGACCCGAGGAAGCGCGATTTCTCGCCGTCGGTGCTCGACTTTGGCACCGTGCGGTTCGTGATGGCGCGGCATTTTGGGTTTTGTTTTGGGGTCGAAAACGCCATTGAAATCGCCTACCGCGCTTTGGAGGAAAACCCGGGCAAGCGCATCTTTTTGCTCAGCCAGATGATCCACAATCCGGAGGTGAATGCAGACTTAACCGCCCAAGGCATTCGCTTTCTGCAGGACACCGAGGGCAACACCCTTACGCCGCTGAGTGAACTGGAGGCCGCTGACGTCGTACTCATCCCCG